>DASXVS010000072.1 GCA_036504095.1 Armatimonadota bacterium
CTACACGACGATGCAACGCCTTCACCGTGAGACGAAGTCCGACCTCCTGTTCGCCAACACAAGCAAAGCGCCTATGTCGTTCGACCTGAACGACGGGCAAACGCGCAACCTGCTGGAGTCCGCCGCCCGCCAATACTCCAAGGATGCGTTCAAGGTTCAGGGTGTCACGGTGCTACAGGATGCCCTTCCGGACAAGGCGGCGCCGATGGATCGCGTAAACGCCGCGATGGATTGGCTGGGAAAGGACACACCGGACGACGGACACCCCCTCGATGGGCGAGGCGCTCTGGAACTCGGCCACTTCGCCGATGCGGTCGCGAACGAGGCAAAGCGCACAGCCACGGAACTGCAAGGACGTGACCTCTACTTCTCAGAGTTGTCCGACGATCAGCGGCAGCAGATGACGGACCTGATGCGGGCGGGACGGCTTGTGATGGAAGCCAGGAAGATATCGGAAATGCTCCTCCAGGCGCGTGGTGACCAAGGCAGGCCGAACATGTGATGTTTGCCCCCGGGCCGGGCGTCCTTGTGGATGCCCGGCCCCTTTTTCTTTGTGTTGACGACCAGCGTCAGTCCCGGGAGAGGCCGAACTTCTTCACCTTGTACCGCATGCTGCGGAATGAGATGCCCAGCAGTTCGGCGGCGCGGGTGAGGTTCCAGTTGGTCTTGTCCAGCGCATCGCGCAGCATCTTCTTCTCGGTTTCGGCCACCGCGCCCGTGAAGTCGCCGCCGGCGGAATCGTCCTCAGCGCCGTCCGCCTCCACCGCAGCGACGGGTGGGGGCGCGGGCGGAGCCGCCGCGGGGGGCAAAGCCGCCGGTTGGTAGGCCGGCGCGGGATGGATGCGGCGCACGCCCTGATTCAGCTGGACGTTCTGCGGCAGCAACTCGGGCGTGATCACGGTGTCGCCTTCGTCCGACATCACAACGGCGTACTCCATCGCGTTTTCCAATTCGCGGACGTTTCCGGGCCAGTCGTAGCGCTGAAGGAGATCCATAGCGGCCGGTTCCACCGTGCGAATTTTGCGGTTGTCCTGCTGGCCGAACTTCTTGATGAAATGCTCCACCAGGAACGGCACGTCCTCCGGACGCTCCCGGAGCGGCGGAATGGTGATCTGGATAACGCGCAGACGGTAGTAAAGATCCTCCCGAAAGGCGCCCGTGGTGACGGCTTCTTCCAGGTTGTGGTTGGTGGCGGCCAGCAGCCGCACGTCCACCTTCAGCGGCTTGATGCCGCCCACACGCTCGAACTCCTTCTCTTGCAGGACCCGGAGCAGTTTGATCTGGACGTTTGGCGGGATATCACCGATCTCATCCAGAAACAGGGTGCCGTTGTCCGCCAGTTCGAAGCGGCCGGGTTTCTGCCAGAGCGCGCCGGTGAACGATCCCTTCTCGTGGCCGAAGAGCTCGCTTTCGAGGATCTCGGCTGGGAGGGCCGCGCACGAAACCGGGATGAATTTCTTGTTGGCGCGCGGGCTGTTGTAGTGCAGGGCGCGGGCAACCAGTTCCTTGCCCGTGCCGCTCTCGCCGCGGATCAACACGTTCGCCTTACTCCGCGCCGCCTTGGTGATGAGCCCGTATACTTCCTGCATCGCCGCGCTGGAGCCGATGATATTGTCGAATTTGTACCGCGTGCGCAATTCGGTCCGCAGGTAATCGTTCTCGCGCTGCAGGCTGTACTGCCGGATCGCGCGCTCGATCTTCAGGCGCATCTCCTCGGCGTCGAACGGCTTGCTCACGTAGTCGAACGCGCCTGCCTTCATGGCCTCCACGGCGGTATCCACATTGCCGTGGGCGGTGATCATCAGCACGGGCTGGTCCAGGCCGCGTTCACGGAGGGCGCGAAGGAATTCGATGCCGCTCATCTCCGGCATCATGAGGTCCGTTATCACGGCGTCCACCAGGTCGTCACTCATCGCGTCCAGCGCCTGCATGGCGTTCCCGTATGTTGTGACGACGTAGCCCGCGCGCTCGAAGAGGCTGCTCAAGACGCGGCAGATGTTCGGTTCATCATCTACCACGATCAGGCGACCCAGTGGCTGATCCATAAAAAAGACTCCGCACCGGCCAGGGAAAGTCGGGGCGGAGGCTTACTTTGGAGCGGCCTGAAGGCTACTCCGGCGGTCCGTCGCCCGACGCGGGCAGGTGTATCGTGAATGTCATTCCGGGGCCGTCATTGCGTGACACCTCGACATCGCCACCGTGATTCTGGGCGATCTTGCGCACCACAGGCAGTCCGAGCCCCGTCCCCGTCAGTTTTGTAGTGAAGAACGGCACGAAAATACGCGCTAGTTGTTCGGGCGGAACGCCGCGCCCGTAGTCCGTCACCTCAACAGCCACACCGTTGGGCGTGGTATCTGTATGGACGCTCACCCGTCCGTAGCGGAGCGTAGCGTCGATCGCATTGAGCAACAGATTACGGATGGCGCGTTCTACCTGGAACCTGTCCACAAGCACGGTCGGCAGGCCCGGTGTCGCCACGAAGTCTATATCAATATCGGCCGTTTCGGCCAATGGCTGAACTGATGAAATCGCCCGTTCCACCGTTTCGTTCCAAGAGGCCCAGGCCAGTTCGGGATATAGGGGCCGGGCGAAATCGAGGAACTCGGTCGTGAGGGCTGTCAGCGTCTCCACCTCGTCCAGTATTATTCCAAGAAACTCGCTCTGGGGCTTCTGGTTCCCCCATTCCTGGAGTAATATCTGTGCGGCGCCTTTGATGCTGCTGAGGGGATTGCGCAATTCGTGCGCGAGGACGGCGGACAACTCGCCGAGAGCGGCCAGCTCATACAGCCTCCCCGTGCCTTCGTTGGGCGACAGGGCAGTTGCATCGATTACGTCTATCACTGCGAGTGTCCTTGGTTCTGAGAGCCGGCAGCGGAGTCCGGCGCCGGGGTGCAACCCCGGACTCCGTATCCCCGTCCTAGCACCGTGCTCGCTGGCGAGTGGAGAGGATGTTCAATTCCTCCCGATATTTCATCACCGTACGGCGTGCGACGCAAAAGCCGCGTTCATTCAGGATATCCGATATCTTCTGGTCGCTCAGCGGAACCCGCGGGTTTTCCTCCGCGATCAGCGCCGCGACTTCCTGTTTCACATTGGTGGCGCGGCCGAAGAAATAGCTGAACGGCATCACATCGCCATCCGGCAGCTGCATGAACTTGTCCGCCACTGTCCGGCTGATGGTCGATTCATGTACGCGCAATATACTTGCCAACTTCGTCTGCGTCAGTGGCTGAAGCGTGTGAGAATTCTGACTGCGAAAGAACTCCTCTTGTTCCTCAAGAAGGCACTCTGTTACGCGAAGAAGCAATTCCCGGCGCTGGCCGAGGCTGCGGAGAAACATCTGCGCGCGTATCCAGTACTCGCTGAGCATCTTGCGCTCGGCCTCCGGGAACGACCGGGGAGACTTCTGCATCTGGCGCCACAGCCGCGTATACGTCGGATTCAGGTGAAGCTGCGTTCGCTCGTGGTCCACCACGCTTACGGTGAATCCGCCATCGTCCACGAGTTGGATGATCACATCGGGCCTCACCGACGCGGTGCTCCGATGCAGATCGTGCTCCCACGGCGTCCGGAACCGTTCGCCCGGATAGGGACTGAGGGTCGTTCGTATCCAGTGGACGCCCTCATCGGTCACGGCGCGTGAGAGTTTCAGCTGGCGCGCGATGACATCCACCTTGTTGGCTGAGAGCGCTTTCCAGCAGTCGGTCAGGATGGGCCGGACACACGCCGGGACACTGCCGTCCGCTTCGGCGGCAGTGACCTGCAACAGGAGGCATTCCTGAAGGTCGCGCGCACCAACCCCGGCCGGATCGAGCCCCTGTATCACCTTGAGCGCTTCCTCGATGCGGGCCAGCGGGACGCCCAACGACACGGCGGCCTCTTCGATGGGCACGCCCAGATAGCCGCTCGGCTTGAGGCTGCACACGAGGTACTCGATGATGGGGTGCAGCGCCGGATCCGCGGCGACGCGGGCCTGCCACAACACGTGATCGGCCAGGTTGGTCCGCTCTTCGACAAGGGTCAGGGGATCGAGCCATTCCCCCTGGTAAGATTCCGCGATCGGTTCGTAATTCGGCGAAGGGGCATCTTCAAGGGCACGGATATCTTTGATGGAGGTCGCGCACCGGCAACGGCCGACGATCTCGCCGCACCGCTCGCAGTATTCTTCTTCCGCGCGCTCCAGGAGAGGATTCTCCAGTATTTCCTGCTCGATGCTGGCCTGCAACTCCATGCACGACATGTGCAGGATGGAATTGGCCAGGATCATGCGGGGATCAGCCTTTAACTGTGTACGCAGGCCCTGTGTTTGCGATTGCATAATTCGGACGGCTCCCTACGGCTCATACGGCTCGATATGGGCGATCGAGGAGGTCTGAGTTCAGTTTGTGCAAGTTGTATGCCAAACGGTATGTAGATGATTATGCCCTATTCTACCAGCAAACGGGCGAGCTTGCAAGCAGGTATTTTGGAGGAAAACCGCTAGGCCGGTATCGAACAGGTGACTGGTGCTTATGAAAGCCTCACTGTTTATCAACATTTCGATTGACGGCCTTCCCATCACGGGGGTGTAATTTCCATATCACTGAAGCCGGCGCTGCAACGGCGCAACGTGAAAGCGGCCTCTGTGATTCGGTAAGGGCTCTGAACTTGGGCGGCACTCCTGCCGCCACGACAACCCACCCCACCGGCTCAAAGGCGAACCGGCGCAACTTTCTGTCTGGTTTCTACCACTTCGTATTCGAAGGCAGAGGAGTTTCGCATGAAGCGACATGTTGTGTGGTACCCCCTGGCCGCCATCGCGGCCACCCTTTTTGCCCCCCCCCCCGCAGTAGCGGGGCCAGTCTACGTCCCCGCCGTGCGTGAGATCACCGCGCGGCGCTCCGCCACCGAGCGGCACTACCTCCTGGCCGACGGCACCGATTTAGGTACCGTGATGAACAGATACCGTGCGTTCACGCTCATCGAGTTACTTGTGGTCGTCGCGGTAATAGCACTACTGGCGGCCCTCCTATTCCCGGTCTTTGCCCGCGCACAGGAGAGCGCCCGCCGAACACAATGCATCTCCAATATGCGGCAACAGGGTGTTGCGACGAGGACCTACATGGCTGATTTCGACGACAGGTACCCTTGGGCATATTTCCCAGACATCATTCACCGCGAGGGTGCAAGTCCGTGTATTCGCGAAGTCCTGAATCCATACGTTAGTAACGATGCGATCTGGAGGTGTCCGTCGGACATCGGTGAAACCTTCTGGCGCGGCCAAGGCGGATACGGGCATCGCACCCTTCCCTTTTCCGATGTGCGCCAGGGAGTCGGCGGTACCAGTTACGGCTATGCAGGCGCAGGGATAAGCCGGTTCTATATAGGGGAACTTGCGGGATTGCCGGCGTCTGCCGTCAAACGCCCTTCGCTGGCCTGGTTGCTCTGCGAGGGCCGCCCATGGCATGGACCTTACCAGCCAGACGATAGCGTTTACTCCAGCCCCGGCCAGTACAACGTGCTTTATTGTGACAGCCATGTCGCTAAGAAGACGCTCAGGGGACGCGACGCGGATGAGATGGCCGCTTGGTCTCGGGGGTCAAGGTGAACAGATGCTTCGAAGGAGACAGCCATGAATGTCAAGGCTCTGATGTTGGTCGGGATCTTTTCCTTTGCTCTCGAACCGGTCCTTTGTCCTCCCACAGCGGCGGCGGTTCTGCATGTTTCGCAGGGGGCTGAAGGACCGGCTCACGATGGGCTGTCCTGGCTGACAGCCTACCTTGCCGTTCCCGACGCCGTGGCGGCGGCTAACGCGGGTGACGAAATATGGGTGGCAGCAGGCACCTACACCAGCGCCTTCGAGCTCTCCCAGGATACGTCCGTTTACGGCGGCTTCGCCGGCACAGAGTCCGAACGCACGCAGCGAGATCCTGAACTGCACCCAAGCCTGATGTCTGGCACGGGTTTCACCGGGATAAATATCACTGCTGCCGTCAGTCCCGTTTCCGTGATCGACGGCTTCATCTTCAATTCGGCGTTTCACATCAATCTGTCAGGTGGTTCGCCGACCGTAAGCCATAATACGTTTCAGGGCACTGCGCCGGGAATCGGTACAGATAGTAACAATTACCCGGCATCCGATGCGCGCATTCTCTACAACACATTCGTCGGGTTTGGAGGAAGCCCGTCGATCTTCATTGGCGGCGGCAATCCCATCGTGCAGGGCAACACCGTGACCGGCGGTTCTATCTGGTGCGGCTATGGTGACCCCTACGCCGGCCCGGCCTCGCCAATCGTGATCGGTAACTACGTCTCGACCGGAAATTACGCAATTGAGGTCGGCGGATCGAACGCGTACGTTGCCAGCAACGTAGCAGTCGGCGCCGAACTGCATGTAAGTGGCTCGGGCGCGATCATCGTGAACAACACGGTTGTGGGTTCAGCGCTAAAGGGGCTGGTCTACCCCAGTATGCTCGGGGACTGTGTGGTGGCGAACAATTTGGTGGCCTTCAACAAGTACGGCATGGTGCCTGGGGAGTACAGCCAGACTGCCGATCCGGTGACCCTCTTCAATAACTGCGTATATGGAAACAGTGGTGGCAATTACCCAGTGATACTCAAGGATGCCACCGGCTTCCAGGGCAATATCTCGGTGGACCCCCAGTTGGTGAGCCGCAAGGGGGATTTCCACTTGGCCGCCACGTCACCCCTTATCGACGCGGGCAACGATGCCTATGTGCAGTCCGGTGACACGGATGCGGTCGGCAAACCGCGCATCCAGGGCGCGCACGTGGACATCGGGGCCTATGAATTCGGCGGAAGCAGCTTCACAATGGGAGACGTCGCCGGCGCACTCAGGTTGTGGGGCGGGCTATCCGCGGGTACGCCTGACCTCTCGGCGCGACTTGACGTTGAGGCGGGAAACGGTGTGAACATGCGGGATGCCGTCCGTCTGGCGCGAAAGGCTGCAGGGTTGGAGCAGAATCCCTGAATCGAAGAGGTTGTACGGTATCAACGGACGGCCCACGACGCGGAGGAAGCGCATCCGAGGGGACGCTCATCGTATCCGCTCACCCCGTCGCTTTGCGGGCCGCCTTGTCGCGGTACATGCGGCGGTCTGCCATGTCCAGCAGATCGCGCGCATTGAGGCCGTCTTCCGGCAGGGTGGCGCAGCCGACGCTCGCCCCCAGCGGCAATCCCAGTTCGTTCCCCACCACCTCAACGGAGGCGACGAGGCGGTTTCGCAAGGCGCCGAGGATTTCCGATGACACTTGCTCGATCACCAGAACGAACTCGTCCCCAGCGTAGCGACAGAGCACGTCGTCGGGCCGGAGGCAGGCCTGCATCGTCTGTGCGACCCTTTGCAGCACGCAGTCCCCTTCCAGGTGGCCCATGGAGTCGTTGACCATCTTGAAGTTGTCCAGGTCCATGAGGATGATCGTGAACGCTTCGTGGGAGAGCGCGGCCCGCAGGGCGCGGTCCTCCAGGATGGCGTACATCGCCCGCGCGTTGAGCAGCGACGTCAGCGGGTCCAGATACGCAAGCTCCTCGGTTCGCTGCAAGCGGTCCGTAAGCGTCGCAAAGTCCGTGTTGGCGCGCGAGATCTGCGTCATGGTTTCGTTGTCGATACGGTCCGGCTTCAGACCGGATCCGCCGGCATCCTCATCCAGCGCCGCGCGCTGGGGACGGCACTCCTCGATCACGTCCATCAGGGCCGCCACCACCACCGGGTCGAACTGGGTGCCCGCTCCGCCGCGCACAACGTCCCGCGCACTGGTTTCGGTAAGCGCGGGGCGATAGGGCCGTTCGCCCATGAGCGAGTCCATTGCGTCCGCCACGGCGAGGATCCGCGCGCCGATGGGAATCGTGGAGCCCGCCAGTCCCTTTGGATAGCCCTTCCCGTCCCAGCGCTCGTGATGCGAGTACACCAGTTCCACGACGGGCCACGGGAACGGCACCGGCCGAAGGATCGACGCCCCGACCTCCACGTGCTTCTTCACCTCCTCAAACTCGGATGGGGTGAGGGGCCCGGACTTGCGAAGCAGATGCTCCGGAACGCCGATCTTGCCGATATCGTGAACCATCGCGGCGCAACGCACGGCTTCTCTATCATTCTGCGACAGGTGAAGCCGCTGCGCCATCGCCTCGGCGTAAATGCGAACACCGAAAACGTGCTTCCAGCTGCAATGGTCCTTCGCTTCAATAGCCGTCGCGATGCTGGAGATCAGGGAATCGTTCATTTCCAGCAACGCGTTGGTCTGCTCAAGATCGATACGCATCCGATTGTGGAAGTAGGAGTACGATCGCTGCAGGAGGATTGTCGGCACAAGAACCATCGCGGCCAGCCAGAATCCTGTCTTCTGTTGCTCCGCGGAGACGAACAGGAGTGACGAAGCGCCACAGAACAGCTCGTGGGGAAAAGTGTCACGGAAGTTCTCGCGCCACGTCGTCCACGGCGCCGGGCCGCCCTGGCGGTGGGTAATCGCCACAACGGAACTGGTGTTGATCACAAAGCTGGCGACCAACGCGATCAATGCTCCCATCACGCACCGGCCCGACACCTCGAATCCCAGGTGTCCCGCAACCCGGAGATAGAGCCAGGAAGCGCAGAAACCGGCCGTCATGGCATTCGTGACGCCGTGGATCACGGCTATCGGCCGCACCGGCCGCCTCGGGCGGCGCAAGAGCCTGATGTAGAAATCCTGAATGAAGAGGATCGTCAGCCCCTGCGCCATGCACACCACCAGCGCCCAGGCGGGGCCCATCAGCACAAAGACCGCCATGGTGCCTACAGAACCGAGAGTGGCGAAAGCGTTTTCGACACCGACCCGGAATGTGACCAGGTCCAGCGCGCAGCAGATGACGATCGCCGCCACCACCTGCCACAGGGGAATCGGCACCCAGTATCGCGGAGCCAGGGCGGTCGCGACGATTGCCGCGCCTGCATTGGCCAGCAGGGCGATCTGTGCAATTCTGGGCAGTTTTCGAAGCACCATCGCAGGCATGAACAGTCCCGACTACGGAAATGGTCGCACGCGACACGCCGCGGTGATTCATCCCGTATTAGGATGCTTCCACGACTGCCCTGCCTTGGAAGTACACAGAAAGACGCAACCTGCGGGTGATGCCCGCCATGGGCGGGTGGAGGTGCTCAAGCGGAAGGGCGTTACAAACGTCCGGGAAGGTCAGTTCGAGACGGCGAGGACGGGGATTTCCGCGGGTCCGGCGAGGGTCTCCACTGTCTTGAGGAGTTCATCGAAGTTCACCGGTTTGCGCAACACGGTCGGCACGCCAAGCGCCTCCACCTGTTGCAGGTCATCCGCACCGGCAACGCCGGTGAGCACGATCACCGGCAGGTTCGGGCGGGCTGTCTTCATCCGTCGAACAACCTCTGCGCCGCCCACGCGGGGCATCAGGAGGTCGACGATCAGGAGGCCAAACTCCGCTTCGGAATCGTCGAGTATGCCCATGGTTTCCACCCCGTCGCGCGCCGAGATGACGTGGTATCCGCTCCGGCTCAAGAACGCGCTGAGCGTCCGCCGGATAGTCGGTTCATCGTCCGCGATGAGGATGCGTTTCTTGGGCTTTTCGCCGATTCTCGGTCTGCGGCGGCGCTCAACGATCGGCAGAACCACGACCATCGTTGTGCCGCGCCCGACTTCGCTCTCCACGAAGATGTCGCCGTCCATGCCCCGAACCATCGACTGGCTGACGCTAAGGCCAAGTCCCGTTCCCATGGAGCCGCTTCGACGGTTGGTGAAGAAGGGATCGAAGATCTTGCCCAGCAACTCCTCCGGAATGCCGATGCCCGTGTCCTCAAAGCGGATCTCCATGCGGGGACGCCCGTCCTCGCGGGATACGATTCGCGAATCGACCGTCAACGATCCGCCATGCGGCATCGCCTGGATAGCGTTGAGGATGATATTGAAGAATATTTGATGAAGCTGGTTGGGGTCCGCGCTCACCCGTGGGAGGCCGGAAGGCACCTGCGGACGAAACTCAACATCCGAGGCCTGGGGATACGTTCTGGACAAGCGGACCGCTTCGGCCACGATGGTGCTGACGTCGACTTCGCTGAGGCACGGTTCCTGCCCGCGGGCGAACGAGAGCAAATCGTGTGCGATGCGACCGCCGCGCATGGTCTCGCGATAGATCATGTCCGCGCTGTTGATCACGGACTCGCCCAGGTGATCCTCTTCTGCGATCATGCGCAGCAACTGGGCGTCACCGCCGATTCCGGCCAGGATGTTGTTGAAGTTGTGCGCCACCCCCGCCGCCAGTTCACCCACGGCGGCCATGCGCTCGCTCTTGATGAGCTGCCGCTCGAGATCCGCCTGCTGAGTGGCGTTGCTCACGCGCCCCAACACACCGTCCAGCGTTCCATTGCAGCTCAAAGGCAGGAAACTGATCGACTCCACGACAGAGGCGCCGAGGTGGTTGCTGCGGCTGACGCGCTCAATCTGCACGGGGTCTCCGGCATCCAGCACCCGCTGAAAGGCAGCGGTGTGCGCCTGCCAGCAATGGATTTCGTCAAAAAGGCATTTGCCGACGATGTTGTCGCCCGGAACGCCGAAATACTCCTCCATCCGGCGATTCCAGAAGCGGACCATACCGTCCGCGTCCGTGACGAAGACCCCATCGGGAGCGTTATCCAGAATCGTGCGGTAGTAATCCTGAAGCTGCGAAACCTCGCGGCGCGCTTCCAGGGCGGCGGCCAGAAGGCTTTCCCGTTCACGCTCGTGGGTGATGTCGATCACTGTGACGAGATGCGCTTCCGTCTCGGGGAGGGGTCGCGATGCAATCCGCACGTCGCACACCCCTCCGGACAGGTCGATGCGGCCTTCCCATTGAAGCGTCCTGCCGAGGGACAAAGCATCCCACTCGCCACTTGGAAGCGCGGGCAGCAAACTCCGGATGTTCGGGGATTCGCCGTTGGCGTCGAGGGAAAATGCCTCGGACAGGCGGGAATTTCGGTGGAGTATCACGCCGCGACAGTCAACAACCGCCATGCCGAAAGGCATGTCGTTCATCAGTGTCTCATAAACAGCCAGGGGAGACTTGTTCATTCCAACGCCAGTACCGGCCGCCCCGCTGACGGAGTCTTCGGAGCCCAGGGGTATAGCATATCATACCATACGACCGAGCAAGCATGCAACCTCTTGCGGGCGCGCCATCCCAAAGTATCGACGCAATTGCGCAAATCCTGCACCATTTGCGATCATCTCGCTTAAACCGCTGACGTTAGCGCCATTTTACCACCGGACAATAGCGCGCGGCCACCCCGGGGGCAAGCCCGTGTACCGGCATCCGCGGCGCAGTGATTTTACTCGGACGGATCCGGGTATTTGCGCAGGATTTCCAGCGTGGCGGAGGTATGAAGCGACGCGATGATGATGCTCCACATCAGCGAAACCGGTATCAGCGATGCGGCGCCGGCCGGGTAACTGACGAACAGGTAGAGCGGCAAGGCCAGCATCAGCAGAACCACCACGCAGAAGGCGAGCGTGTAGAACGGGTTGTGCGCCGCCAGCAACGCAGACCGCAGAACCGTGGTTTTGAGTGGCTTCCCCTGCTCCACCAGCAGCGGCCACTGGTACACGAGCATCATCAGCCAGAAGAGCAGAAGGTAACCGACGATCACGCCGATGACCTTGAGCGCGACGCCCGGCCGTGTGAGAAGGAAATAGAGGTCTCCGACGAGGACCGTGGTGACCAGGGTCTGAGCGTATGCCAGGGCCCAGGAGGAGCGAATGTGTTTGACAGCGCCTCGCCACATGTCGAACACGTGTGGGTCGTCGCGATTGAACATCGCGTGCGCCAGCGTGTACAGACCGGCTGTGAACGGTCCCAGCACGATCGGCCCAAGCAGAACGACGAGGCCGAGGATGAACACGCCCGATTGACGATGAGTGGTACCCAGTCGAAGAAACGCGCCGATGAGGATGGCGACCGCGGTGTAGTACACCACGAACGCGATAATGCTCGAGGCTATCGCAGAACCCGCGTAATCGTAGGCGGACGAAAACGCCAGCCTGATGGAACGCCCTGCGGACGGCGGGGGCGGCGGCTCAACGGGCTCATCCCCCCAGTTGATGGGGGTGTCATCGGGTCTCGGAGGCCAGGATATCATTGGGTCAGTTGGCTTTCAAAAGCTGAGAGCAGGGCGTCACCACGGCAGCGGAACGATTCCTCGTCCATGCGGGGCTGGGGATTGCGGCGCCAGGCGAGGGAAATACAGCGCGCTGAAATTGCGAGGCATCCCCTTGATGGCGGCCACGCCGGCAAGAATCTTCGGCACATCGGTCAACATAAGCGTTCCCCCGAACTTGCGGGCGGACATTCCATCCGCATACAGCAGGCAATCGCCCTGGGGCTCGCACAGCGCGATGAGGACAAGGGTGCGCTTGTCCTTCCGGGCATAGTTGAGGGCTACGGTCGCCGCGGCGCTGAATTCCACCGGCCCGATGTCCGGCTTCGTTGCGCCGACCAACAACACGAATCCCCTGGCGTTCTTTGCGGCGAGGTGGATCGCTCGGAAGGCAAGCGTGTCGAACGGAACGGCCCCGGCCGAAGCGGTGGCCAGCACAGGCATGGTCTCCGCCATCAGAATCGCCTGCGGATCGACGAGAACCCGGTATCCCAGCGTGTCGATTGATGGATTCAGGTCCGACGGAGCTGATCGGGCAAACAAGGCGTCGAAACGGTTCGCTGCGAGGCGGCCAAGCGTCTGCGTGCCGGATTCACTGCGAGCGGCAACGGCGAGGAAGGCGGGCAGCGCCGCCGTAACATCGCCCGCCCCAACCAACGCTACGCTCTTCCCGGCCTGCTTCGCGCGCCCGGCAAGCGTCGGCGGCAAGGACTCCGCCGATCCCTCGATCCCCGTCGCCAACATCGTACCAATGGCATCCGACAGCCACGGCCCGGTCCCGGTCGGGAGAGCTACGCCCGTCACCGGCATACGATCCCACGCGGTATAGCCGTCCGGCCTCGCTGCCCGCACCGTCGCCCAGTCGGCGCCGTCATAGCCGTACGCCACGAAGAGCGCGATGTTGCGCACGGGCTGGATTGCCGGTGTTGGAATGGGTTTGAGGCCCGGCCGGCGGGAAGCGCCGCGCCGGACAATTCGTCGATGCGACGTTCGATGCCGCACGACCCGCCGGTGGCGCCGCGCCGACGCGGGTACGGCGAAGCAGAGCAAAGCGAGCAGTATGAGGGCGGATCGTTTCATGCGGTTCCTGCCCTATCCCCCAACCCCCAACGCCCGATCCCCGGCTTCACATCGCCTCCGGCGCGGATATGCCGAGGAGGCTCAGGATGTTTCGCAAGACGACACGCGTGGCGGAAGTAAGTGTCAGCCGCGCGGCGGTCAGCACCGGGTCATCACCCAGAACCATGCACTGCGTGTAGAACTGATGGAAACACTGCGCCATTTCCATCGCTGTACGCGTCAGACCATGCGGGGCGAAGTCATCGGCGAAGCGCTCAAGGTTCTCCGGGTAATCCGCGAGTTGCCGCATCAGCGCGACCTCGGTTTCGTGGGTGAGCACGCTGAGGTCCGCCGTGGCGGGATCCGGCACGGACACGCCCTGCTCCCTGGCCTTGCGTTCGATGCTGCAGATCCGCGCGTGGGCGTACTGAACGTAGTACACCGGGTTCTCGTTGCTCTGCTTCTTCGCAAGATCGAGGTCAAAGTCCAGTGGAGACTGGAAATCGCGCATCAGAAAGAAGAACCTTGCGGCGTCCGCGCCCACTTCTTCAACAAGCTCTTCGAGGGGCAGGACGCGCCCGGCGCGCTTGCTGCTGACCACCATTTCACCGCCGGAATACAACCGTACGATCTGGTGGATGATGACCTTCAGGCGCTCGGGGTCGTACCCCTGCGCGGCCACCGCCGCTCTGGTGCGGGCGATGTAGCCATGGTGGTCCGGCCCCCAGATGTCGATCAGCAGGTCGAACCCGCGCTCGAGCTTGTTGCGGTGATAGGCGGCGTCGGCCGCGATATATGTCGTTGTGCCGTTCGCGCGCACCAGGGGGCGATCTTTATCGTCCTCAAAATCGGTGGACCGCAGCCAGACCGCGCCGTCCTTCTCATACGTATGTCCGCCCGCCTTCAGCGCGTCCAGGGTCGATTGAACGGCGTCTGGATGGAGCGTGCTTTCCGGGAACCAGCGGTCGAATTTGACCCCAAAATCCTCCATCGAACGTTTCTGGGCCGCCAGGACCTTCTGGACGCCCAGTCGGCCAAGCGTCGCCGCCCGTTCTTCCTCGGTCATATCTTTCAGGCCGTCACCCTGCTCCGCCAGAATCTCGCGGGCGAGATCGATCAGATACTCGCCCTGGTAGCCGTCTTCAGGCACCGACACAGATTCGCCGAGCAACTGGCGGTATCGGGCATCGACGCTTCGGCCGAAATTGTTGACCTGGTTGCCGTGGTCGTTGATGTAGTATTCGCGCTGAACTTCATATCCCTGCGTTGCGAGCAGGTTTGCCAGGGCATCGCCCAGCGCCGCGGCGCGCCCCTGCACCACGAGGATCGGGCCGGTCGGGTTCGCGCTCACGAACTCCAGCAGCACTCGCTTGCCGGCGAAACGGCTGCTGAACCCGAACCGTTCGCCTTCCTTCATCACGCGGCGTACGGCCCCAAGCAGCCAATCGGGTTTGAGATAGAGATTGAGGAAGCCCGGACCGGCGATCTCCACGCGGTCGAGCACGTCGTTGGCGGGTATGTTCGCCTTCATGGCTTCAGCCACCTGCCGCGGAGATTTATGCGCGGTGCGGGCCAGCGCGAGCGCGGCGTTGCAGGCATAATCCCCGAACTCCTTGTTGGGAGTCTCAATGATCTCGATGGCCGGAATGGTTTCCAGCGTCAGGCTGCCATTTGAAACGGCCGTTTCCAGTGCGGACTGCAGGAGGGATGTGAGTTGGGTCTTTATCATAGGGGGCTCAGAAAAATGACGTGGACAGGCGCGGAGACCGGCGCCTGGCCAGATCCCCAGTTCGCGCACGCAGCGTCACTAGGCGGTGGGCTTCTTCTCTTCGGTCGTGGCTTCGGCTTTCGGAGCGGGCGTCGGTTCATCTTCATTGACTTCCCGAACTGCCTTCTTGAACTCTTTCATCCCTTCACCGAGGCCTTTTGCCATCTCAGGCAGCTTCTTCGCGCCGAAAAGCACCAACGCCACGACTGCGATGATAGCCCAGTCCGCCGGTGAATTACCGAATGCAAACGTCGTCAATCCAGACATCACTTTTCCTCCAGATCCGGCCCAGAGTCCGGAAACAGCCGCGCGCCTATGGTTTTCGTGACGGGTCGTCGTCCCGCATGGCGGAATCTATGCCGCTCATAAACTCCTCGCGCACTTTTTGAATTTCACGCATCGCTTTGCCGATGCTGCGCCCGATCTCCGGCATCTTTTGGGGGCCGAACAGCAGAAACGCAACCGCCATTATTACGATGATTTCCCCGCCGCCAAACATGATTCGCTCCCCGCAACCGTTCAGCCGGCTTCACTGGCGACGGTTGTACGGCGACACAGCCAGACTCGCTCACAATGGTGTGACGGTAACCCTTGGCACCAGGTTCTCGACGGTATGGCGTTCCACGACGCCTGATCCGTAGCTCGCGGCGTTCGCGGCGCCGGCCGCCGTTGCATATCTCAAAGCATCGGCCGGCAGGCGGCCGTCCTGCAGCACGTGAATCATCGCGGCCACAAACGCATCGCCGCTGCCAACCGCACTCCGGAACTCCACCTCGGGCGGCGTTGCGAACCATGCGCCGCTCTGGTCTACGATCACCGCGCCGCAGCGCCCCATCGTTATCGCTACCAGATGCACCCCAAGCCGCAGGATTTCACGGCCCGCGTCGGCAGCCTCGCCGATCGTTTCAATCTCGCGACCCAGCAGCTCCGAGACCTCGAATGCGTTGGGCTTGATGATATCCGGCGCTTCTTCCAGAGCCAGCCGCAACGCCTCGCCGCTTGTATCCACCACGGTTCGCACACCGCGGTCTTTGGCAAGTTTCACGAGGTCGCTAATAAACTCCGGCGGAACTCCGGGCGGCAGGCTGCCGCAAAGAGCGACAGTGCTCACATCGTTCATCAGCAGACCGAACCGTTCCCGGAAAGCTCCCTGCTCCTCGGTAGTGACAACCGGTCCCGCTTCATTGACCTCGGTTTGCGTGCGCGCCTTCGTGTCGAGAATCTTCAGGCACAATCGACTCTCGCCTTCCACGGTGACGAACGCGTCGCGAATCCCCTCGGCGATCAGGCGCTCCCGCACTTCCAGTCCGGTGTGCCCCCCCAGAAAACCGGTTGCGACCGATTCCGTGCCCAGCGTCTGCAGGACGCGGGATACGTTCACGCCCTTACCGCCCGCCATCACGCGGGTCTCATATGGACGGTGAACTCGATCAACCGCGAACTGGTCCACCAGATAGGTTCGATCCAACCCTGCGTTCGGCGTTACTGTCAGCACCAAAGGGATGCCCTCAATGCGACAAGACGCGGACGACCTCGCCTGGCCGCCCCCTCCCGTCACGCATGCGTCAGTTTAGGGATGGCGCGTTCGAAGGGTCAAGGCGGGTTCACGTGTTCAGCGTCAGGTGACTGGTTTTCAGGCGACTCGTGACACGTGTGTGCCCCCGCTCCCCGACGCCCGACACCTTGAAGCCACCCTCCGCGCTACAATGAGCTCAACCCTGCCATGGACCAGATCCGCACACTCATCTGGCTGAAGATACACCTCACGCTCGCTCTTTACCGCAAGCGCAAGAGCACTCTGGTGTCTTTGCTGATAACCCTCCCATTTTCACTGGCGTTCAGCCTGGGATTGTTCTTCGCCGCGCTGGTGGCATTCTGGACGCTGCCGCTGGAAAACAACCGCCAACTGCTGAACGCCGGATTGACCGCCGTTTACGCCATGTGGATCTTCGGCCCACTTCTCGGCGTATCGCTGAATGAAGGCTACGACGTTTCGAAACTGATGCAGTTTCCGGTGAGCGGGCGCCGCATCTTCACCGCCAACATCCTCGGATCCGCGATCGATCCGCCGGTACTCATGTTGATGGTACCACTGTGCGCCATCCCCATCGCCCTGGGGACAAATGCAGGCGCGAGGGCGCTGATTTCCGGCGTCGTTCTGTTGTTCCTTCTCCACACGGTGGCGCTCAGCCAGGCGCTGGCGACGCTGCTATGGGGGCTGCTCAAATCGCGGCGCGTGGCCGATTTCTGGAAAGTGTTTGCGGCGCTCGCGGGCACCATCTTCTGGGCGGTTTACCAGCTGACAATCAGGCAGGTGGACCGCATGGCGCCGTCGCTTCTGGTGGCACGTCCCAGCCGCTTCACGCAGTATTTGCCGTCCGGGCTGGCGGCGGATGCCGTCGCAGCCCTCAGCCGCTCCGCCTTCACCGAGTTCGCGTGGCGGGCGGCGCTTCTCGCCGCCATCTGCGTGGCGACGGTGGCGCTGGCCGGCACCCTGGTACAACGGGTGTCGGCGGGTGATCTGGTGCTGGACCGCGTTGCCCAGGGGAGGCCGGAGCGGGCACGCCGCGCGCGCAGACCCTGGCAGTCACCGAGGTGGCTGTCGGCGTCCACGGCAGCGATGGTCCACAACGAATTACGGATATTTGCGCGCGATCCGCAGGCAAAGGTCGAGATGCTCCGCCAGACGGGAGGGCTGATACTGATGCCGATCATCATGCTGTCATCGACCCGCAACAACGTATCGTTAGGCGATCTCCGACACGTTGGACCGTGGCTCTTCGTCGCGCCGATGGGCGCCATGGTGCTTCTCATCCTGTCCATGGCGTCCAATGTCCTCGCGAAGGACCGCATCGGGCTGAGCCTGCTGTTTACCATGCCGGTTCGGCGGATGTCCATCCTGGTTGGCAAGAACATCGCGATGCTGCTGATCTTCAGTCCGCTCTGCGCCTCCATCACTCTACTCATCGCCGGTTTGGCCCGCCACTGGAGCCTCGCGCTACCCGCCATTGTGGTTACCGAGTGCCTGATGCTCATCGGCCTCGCGGAAGGCAATGTGTTCAGCGTGTTCAACCCGATGCCGCTTCCGGAGAAGGGACGCAACCCGTACACTTCCGCCCAAGGATCCGCCTTGATAGGTTGCGCCGGCGCTGTGGCGGGATTCGTCGTCTTCGTGCTCGTCGCCTCTCCATTGGTGCCGGCGTTCCTGGCTCCGGCGCAGTGGATCTCGCCGGTATGGTTCGCGGCAACCCTTCCCGCCTCGATCGCCTACAGCACGGTGGTCTACTGGCTGGTGACCCGGTTCACTTCGAGCGCCATGGAAAAGCGTGAGCCGGAAATCCTCCGCTCGATACTGAAATTGCCTGCATAATGAGTGCATGAAGCCCCGGGCAGCCAAGCGAATCACGGGGAACCGATTCCCAACGCGAAAGTGTTCTATCAACTGTTGCAGCCATGACTGAATCCGCCTGTACCATTCTCAGGGACCTCCGTGCGCATTATCAGGGCACGCCCATCCTGACGCTCGCCCAAACCGCCCTGTGGGACGATCCACTTAAGGCGCTGGTCAAGGCATTGCTTGACGCCGAAGCGCCGGGCACGAGGCTCGTGCTTGGCATCATGGACACGGATTATTTCTCCCGATTACCCAAGCCCCCGCCCGGCTTTAAGCCGTTCGACGTCCTGCCCCACAATGAGGGATCCACCCGCGACCTGTGGGCCGCTGTGGGCGAAATGCACTCTCTTCTGGGCGCTGAAACCCCGCTCCCGGTGCACACCCTCGCCGAAGAGGGTGTCCGCTTCTGCCGCGTGATTCAGGCAGCGAATGCGGGTTATGACCCCGGGGATTGCACACGCTTCATCGATGACCTGACGCAAGCGTGGGGCTGGCGCGGCCTGGCGCAGACGAAAGGGCGCAGGCTCCTCGCCGGAGACGTGCCCCTTCGTGACGCGGGAGACGCGCTGATCCGGCAGGTTGACTGGGCGCTGGCCGAGACTTCACGGGTGGCCGAACGTCCGCTGGGTCCGTTCGCGACACGCCTGCGCGCGCGGGTTGTCGAATTCGTTGGCGCCAACCCGGACGCTTCCCTGACCGACCTCTATCTGGACCTCTTGCCGGGCATATACCAGACACTGCTTGGCTATGAGCCGGCCGGCCTTGAGTACGCGCGCTCGTCCGAGCTGCTTCAGTTCAACCGATGGACCGCCAACCGGGCGCGTTTCCGGCCTCTGGACCTGTTTCTCGACCCACGCACCGCACCGATCGCCAAGCGGCATTACAACGGGGCCGTCCGGGGCGGAGGGATCGCCACACTTGACCGCTTCGGTCCCGACGCGCTGCCTTTCGACATCGCCATCCCAGGCCATGGGCGCGGCACGCTGCATCTGAGCGCTGACCTGTTGCACGTGGATACCGACGAGCCGATCGACATATCGCTCGCACGGCCCATCACCTCCCGCCGACAATTAGCCATCGTGCTGGAAGATAGCCTCGGGCCCGGCGTCGCCCTGCTTGGCAAGGCTGTTGTGCTCATCACGATGCTCGCCGGGGAGTACATCTTCCTGTTCAATGAGACCGGTTCACCATACGTTACGCGATCGTGCCGCTGGAATGCGCTCCTGCACGCCGAGGGGCTTGGGCTGCGGCTGTACCCCATTCTACGCCTGGGCGTGAAACCCTGGGACAACGTTTCGAAGGCGGGCGGCCATCTCGCTCTGCCTCCGCATATGGCGCGCATTTTCGGCGAGGATCGTATCTCGGCCACTGAGTTCGAGCGCCGGTTCCGGGGTGCAGTGCGAAACGCGGAGGCATCCCTGAAGGCCATTCGGCGCTTCGAAAAGCCGGTTGACTGGATGGACCACCTCGCCGGCGCGGCGGACGGCGTCTGGACGGATCGGGCAACCGAATACCGCGAGCTCCGAGCGCAGCGTGCGCAGCACGGCATCCTTATCCAGCGCGTGAACGCGGAAGGGGCCAGGGTGCTGGACGATCTGCGGCGCGTACGCGCGGATGTGAGCGCGATGGAGCAGGAAAAGGGTCAGCATTGGAGGGCCTGCGTCATGCCTTTGCGTGACGCGTCGCCGCGGGATGAGGATGAGTTCGCCGCCGCGATGGGCCGCCGTGCCGAGTACGAAGCACGGATCAACGACACCCGCCGGAAAATCGCCGATGCAGAGACACTACGTTCCGAGATTGCGGTGCGACGTCGCGAACTGCAGGACGATCCCGGCGTCGGCGAAAGGGCAGCCAGGATCCGGGTTCTGGAAGGCGAGGCGGAACTGGAGAAAGCACGCCAGGTGCACGACGCGTGGATGACCTACCAGGCACTGGAACACAGCCAGCCCCGGCCCAGCGCATGGTGGTTTCCCGCCGTGGATCCCAGCGGAGCGTGGTTCCGGGCGGTCGCGGAAAGCGCGGAGTTCCGCTGGCAACCCCTCACCGGAGAAGCCTGTGCCGACCCATCCGCTCTATCATTGCCCGACGTAGTGACGATCTGATCGAGACGAGACCATCGCCCTCCGACCATCCCATTTCTACACTCCGTGGCATCTCTTGAACTTGCGCCCGCTTCCGCACGGGCACGGGTCGTTGCGGCCAACCGCTGAGTACGGCCCCGGTTCCGCCGCCAGGAGCATCATCACCCGCTCCGCCGGAGTCCCCTTCAGGAGCATATCCGCCATCAGCTCCATGGGGTGGTCTACGTGCTCGAAGAACGCCTTGTACCCGGTGCAAAGATAATTCAGTCCCGTATCTCCGCACGGAGAGACCGAGAAGCGGTCCTTCGGGCATCCCCCCTGACAGGCGAATAGAACGCCGCAGCGTTTGCAGGCATTGGGCAGAGTCGCCTGCTTCGCCACGCCGAAGCGCTGCTGGACCGGCAATCCGACCAGGTCATCAAGGCGCGTTTCGCGGATATTGCCAAGGAGGTGCTCGCGGTCCACGAAGTGGTCGCAGGCATAAACGTCACCGTTGTGCTCCATCGCGACGTTGGCGCCGCACGTTGGCGCATGGACGCAGATTCCTGGCGGCCGGCCGGCCCAGGCGCCGAGGGCCACCTCGAACTCCTGGATGAAGACACACCCCACATCCCGGCGCACCCACTCGTCAAAGACCCCGGTCAGAAATCGGCCGAATTGCCCCGGGCCGACCGATCGCTCGGTGACGGATCCATCTGCGTCCCGTTCCACGATCGGGATGAACTGCACCCAGTCGGCTCCGACGCCATCCCGGAAGAAACGGTACACATCTAAGGGAAAATCGCCATTCGCAGCGTGGACCGTGCACAGGATGTTGAAATCCACGCTGTGTTTCTGCAGCAGGCGTATGCCCCGCATCACTGACTCAAACGTGCCGTGGCCGAGGCGGTCTACACGATAGGCGTCATGCAATTCACGCGGCCCGTCCAGGCTGACGCCGACGAGGAAGCGGTTCTGCTTCAGGAACGCGCACCAATCGTCATCGAGAAGGGTGCCATTCGTCTGGAGTGAATTGGAGGCGTTCTTTCCCGGCGGCGCCAGCTCCCGCTGAATCTCGATGGCCCGCTGATAGAAAGGCAGCCCTAGCAAGGTCGGTTCGCCGCCTTGCCATACGAACGGAACCTCCGGCCCCGGGTGCGTCTCCATCATCTGGCGCACATAGAGGGTAAGGGTGTCGTCGGTCATCCGCGCCCGGCTTCCGGGATAGAGCGCCACCTTGGGAACGTAGAAGCAGTACCTGCAGTCGAGGTTGCACGACGCGCCGGCCGGCTTCGCCATCACATTGAAGGGGAGACGCGACTCGCGCGGACTTCCCGGCCCGGTTATCAGCATGTCCAGAGGCATCTCATCCATGCTGCGCTCTCGGCCGGCGCAATGCAAGCGCCATATGGGGTGCGCCGGACGGCCCGCCTGTTCTTTCAACACCGGAAGGCCGAAGAAAGAACAGTCGGCAGACGGACAGGCGGGGGGAGAGAGATGAACAGGAATGCGGTCACGGCGGTGGCGGTTGCATTGACGATGAACTCGGCCCGTGCGGCGGAGCAGCGCCCCAACATCGTGCTTATCGTGGCTGACGACCTCGGTTATGGCGAACTCGGGTGTTACGGCCAGACACGCATCAAAACGCCGAACCTCGACCGTATGGCGGCGCGAGGGCTGCGGTTCACCCGGTTTTACGCCGGCGCGCCTGTCTGTGCTCCGTCGCGGTGCTGCCTCATCACCGGTTGCCAGCCAAGCCGCGCCGTCATTCGAGACAACGTGGAAGTACCGCCGGAGGGACAGATGGCTCTGCCGGCGCGGACCATGACCATATCACGCGCGCTCCGGGCCGCGGGCTACACCACGGCGATGGTCGGCAAGTGGGGCCTGGGAGCGCCCGGCTCCGAAGGCGCCCCCGAACGCCAGGGGTTCGATCACTTCTACGGATACCTGTGCCAGCGCGAGGCCCATAACTACTACCCCACGCATCTTTGGCGGGACGGTAAAAAAGTGATCTTGGAGGGCAATACACCTGGAAACGTCACCGGCCGGCAATACGCCCATGACCTGATGACGGAAGACGTCCTTTCCTGGGTGGGGAGGAAACGCACCAAACCTTTCTTCCTGTGCTGGACGCCCACCATCCCGCACCTCGCGCTGCAGGTGCCGGAAGACTCGATTACGCCTTACCGCGGTTTGTGGGACGAACACCCCTATGACGGAAAGGGTGGCTACCAGCCTCAAGCCACGCCGCGGGCCGCCTACGCGGCGATGATATCGAGGCTCGACCGCGATGTCGGCCGCCTGGTGGACCGTCTGCGGGAGCTTGGACTGGAGCAGAACACCCTGATCCTTTTCACGAGCGACAACGGGCCCACATTCAAGGTCGGCGGGGCCGATGCAGAGTTCTTCCATAGCGCCGGTCCGCTGCGCGGCCTCAAGGGCTCCGTCTACGAGGGAGGCATCCGGGTTCCCCTGATCGCATACCGGCCCGGCGCGATTCCCGCGGGGCGCACCAGCGATCACATCGCCGCTTTCTGGGACGTTTTCCCGACGTTGCTGGACGTGGCAGGCGGGGCGCGTCCCGCGGGGTTGGACGGCCTCTCCTTCGCCCCCACGCTCACGGGTATCGGCGACCAGCCCGAACACGGGTATCTCTTCTGGGAGTTCCCGGGTTATGGCGGCCAGCAGGCCGTTCTGATGCAGCGATGGAAGGGAGTCCGCCGCGAGATGGATAAAGGCAATATGGGGGTGGCCCTGTACGACCTCGACACCGATATAGCGGAAACCACGGACGTCGCGAGCGCTCATCCGGACATCGTGGCCCGCATCGAGGAGATTATGCGGAGGGACCGGGTACCCAGCCCCATATTCCCTCAAAGCGGGCTGGATAAGGCGCCTTCATAACCGGCTCCACCTTCGGGGCGCTTCCCGGCACAAGCAGTGGGATATCAGTCCCGCGCGTTGGTCCACAGTTCGTAGAGGCGCTGGGAGTCTGCCGCGGCCTGGGCCATATCCATCGTGATCGCGACCCCCTCTTCGGCAATGACGCTGCCTTCGGAGTCCGTGACCGTCGCTCCAGCCGTCTTGCCAATAACGAGCGCCATCATCACGCGGTTGTGACCTTCCATCTTGTCGCGCACTTCCTGGCTCACGGTGTCCGCCAGTTCCTCGTCCGATTCTTCCGGCTCCAGCGCCTCCTCGGTGAGGGCCAGCAGCGAGGCCGGAAACTCGGGAACCGAGGGCTGAACCTCAACGGCCGGGGTCTGAGGGTTGGGGGCTGAGGACGGGGCGGACGGCTCGGGTATCGGAGCCAGCGGCGCGGAGCTTGGGACGAGTTCGTCGGTTGCGCCGGCCAGCACGTCGTCCTTCAGGATAGCCACCGTCGCGCTGGCGGTCACGAACGGTTCGTGGCCGATATACACAGTTCGACCCGTTCCGGAATCGGCCAGGATGTCCAGTCGGTATCCCACGACCTCACCGGTGTGCTCATCGAACGCCTCGTCGGTAACGCTTCCCAGCAGGCGTCCGCTCTCGGTTATGGCGGTCCGCTGGCGCGAATCGCTGCTCGCTTGCAGGTGGATACCTATCTCGGGGATTTGTGACAGAGGCTTCAGGGCGTCGCCGCTCTTGACCAACACGACGTTCTGGCCGAATGCGGTGCAATCGGCGAAGGCGACGGCGCTGGGCTCCTGGTACCATTGCGTGGTGACGGCCACTGCAACGATGCGCCCGGTCACCTGATCGGTCACAAACCGCAGTACATCGCCCACGCGCTCGCTCGTATCGCGGCTTATCACGGGCAGGCCCAGGTGCTGATTGATGATCTTCATACGCGCGTATCCTCCGGGGGTTGGTGTGTCCAAAGACACTATAGCAGAGGGGGAGTTGGGTTTCGGGTGTCCGGTGGCGGGCGCCTGAGATCCGGGCTCCTGACACCCGACACCTGACACCGATACATGCTACCATACGGACATACCTCACTCATCAAGGAGAAAACATCGCATGCGCAAATGGCTGACCGTGATTGCCGCCGTGACGCTGGTCGGCGGTGCACAGGCCCAGAAAATCGCCCCCAAAGAGGCTTTGGCAAATCTGGAGGCGACCTGGGCGAAAACCGATTCCTACACATGCAGCGAGGACGCCTGGACTAAGGCCGGTTCGACCGAGAAGACCCAGGGCTTCGATTTCTCGTTCAAGAAGCCGCACCTCATCAGGCTGAAAGTCCGGACCGATCCGCACAAGGGAGCCGACGTGGTGTACAAGGGCGGTAAGATCCGCGCGGCGGAACGCATTCTTGGCATCCGGATGAAAAAGGGCATGGATTCGAAGGAAGCCGACTTCTACAGCGCGCGCAAGGTCCCTTTCTGGGAAGCGGATATGGGCAGCGAAATCGATGCGATCAAAGCCGTCTGGCCGAAAGCCGAAGCGACCACTGAACGCGCCAAAAGCGGTGGAGATGTGTACGTCTTCCTCACGCTCAAATGGAAAGGCGAGGATCCGAAGCTTCGCCAGGGAACGCACGCATACGCCGTAACGTACAAGATCGATCCAAAGACCTGGTTCACGGTTCAGCGAACAACAACTGAGGACGGGATCAAGGTTGAAGATATCCAGCGCTCAAACGTGAACCTCCACGCCAACCTGGCGGACAGCGCGTTCAATCTCTAGGGGCCGGGTTTCGGGATTCCCGCGGACGGCCGCCGGCCCCGAGCCTGGCTGGCAGTGGCAGGATTTGGCGTGGTACAATGGAGTCGGGTACCGGGAGATCATTCCGGCCTAAGGAGGTAGATCAATGCTCAGATTGCCTTGTGCGAGGCCCCGTAGCGGTTTCACACTCATCGAGCTTCTGGTGGTCATAGCGATCATCGCCATCCTTGCCGCGATCCTGTTCCCCGTCTTCGCCAAGGCCCGCCAGCGCGCCCAAAACGCCACGTGCCAGTCGAACCTGCGGCAGTTGGGACAGGCTGCACTCATGTACCAGGATGACAACGGCTACATGATCATGCCCGCCCTCCTCGTCCCATTTACGGACTTTGCCAATTGGGAAATCAGCTCCTGGTATCAGCGCGTCAATCCATACATGAGGGTTCTAAACCAAACGTCTGGGTTCAGCATCGATGAGAGGCTGACTTGCCCACTGGCCCCTAAGGTCGACCCTTCATTGCGGCGAACGTACGGTTACAACCTCTTCTACGCGAGCACCGCACCAACGTCGGGGTACCCAACCTTGCGGCATCGGAGTCCAGGCGCAATGTCCAATCCATCCAGCACGATCCAATTCATGGAGGTCTGGCAGTTCAAGGAGGGCAACGGCGCGTCCGGCGTCCCGACGGCAGCGGGGAGGGGATCGCTATTCTGCTATCCGCCGCAAGCTTACCCGTACGCCGGCGACGTGTCGAACGGGGGCTACGCTTACGCTCCGGGATTTCACTCCGGACGGGTTGCGACAATCATCGAGCGACTGCGGGGCCAGAGTAACATCGTGTGGTTCGATGGCCACGTCAGCTCCATGGTCGGCCGCAAGATCTACTACAACACCGGCACGACCGTCACAGATGCGTGGTTCCGCGACAAAAAGCTGCCAGCCGACGGCGTGTAAGGTGTGCGGGAAGCATTCGCGGATCCGTACGGGCCCCCGTCTCTCTTTGTGGCCGACGAGCATGTTCCTCAGCCTCTCGCACGGGCCATAATGAAAGTAACGGACCGGCGGCTCCCAGGCGGGTCGCTTCGCCACGCTCAGCGTCCCTGACCCTGAGGTCCGCGATTCAGTTATCCGTACAGGAGGGGTACCGTACTCGATGGCAACCGCGCAAAAGTACCTGATCGAACCCGTGCAGCAAAAGATCACAGATAATATTGAGCAGTTGATGGCGGTCCTTCCGCCGGAAGTCTGCCGCAGCCTGAAGAAGCACGCCGATCTCCAGGACCTCCTGGAGATCGTGATGGACCTTGGGCGCTTCCCGGAGGCGCGGTTCCCAACCGAGGTTTACACGATCCTCGACCGCCACATCAACCAGGAGGACCTGGATTTCGTGACGGCGAGGGTAGGCTCCTTCGGGGCTGATAACCGCGCGGGCATCGAGCGCACCCTTCACCGAATTTCCGCTATCCGCAACCGCGCCGGCAAGGTCATCGGCCTCACGTGCCGCATAGGCCGCGCTGTCTATGGCACGATAGACATCATCCGCGACGTGGTAGAGACCGGTAAATCCGTCCTGATGCTCGGCCGTCCGGGCGTGGGAAAGACCACGAAACTGCGCGAAGTGGCCCGAATCCTCAGCGAGGAATTCAACAAGCGGGTCGTCATCGTGGATACGTCCAACGAGATCGCCGGCGACGGAGACGTCCCGCACCCCGCCATCGGCCGTGCGCGCCGCATGCAGGTCCCCACCCCGGCGCAGCAGCACGCCGTGATGATCGAGGCGGTGGAAAACCACATGCCGGAGGTCATTGTCATTGACGAGATCGGAACCGAGGCGGAGGCGTTCGCCAGCAGGACAATCGCGGAGCGCGGCGTTCAACTGATCGGGACCGCCCACGGCAACAGCCTTGAGAACCTCCTGATGAACCCCACTCTGAGCGACCTGGTGGGCGGTATCGGCGCCGTGACGCTGAGCGACGAAGAAGCCAAGCGGCGCGGGACACAGAAAACGGTTCTGGAGCGCAAGGCGCCGCCCACTTTCGATGTGGTTATCGAAATTCTGGAAGTAGACAAATTGGCGATCCACCACGACGTGATGTCCACCGTCGATCGCATGCTGCGCGGTTCCGCGCCGCGCCCCGAAATCCGCATCCGCAGGGAATCCGGCGAAGTGGAGGTCGTGCAGCGCGAGGAGACGGGCCGGGGGGCGTACGGGGCCAGTTTCCCAACTCGCGGCGTCGAGGCGCCGGCGCCAGGCGGACGCCGGATCAACGGCAAGACGGAAATACCGCTGGCGATACCGAAAGAGGTCCCGCCCACCGTCCGGGTGTTCCCGTACGGCGTGTCGCGCAACCGCTTGGAGAAAGCCATCCGCGAGCTGCGCCTGCCGATGTACATCACCAAGGACCTGGGGGAGGCGGACGCCATCATCGCGCTGAAATCTCACGCGCGCAAAGACTCAGCCCGACTCCAGGAAGCGTTGAACCAGAACAAACCCACCTTTGTCGTTCGCAGCAATACGTACGCCCAGGTGTCTACCGTTCTGCGCGAGATGTTCAATCTCCCACAAGATCAGGCGCTGAACGACGAGGAAACCGCTCTGCAGGAGGCCGAAGACGCGGCCGAGAGGGTGCACGAATTTGGCGAGCCGGTGGAGCTTCGCGCTCAGAGCAGTTACGTCCGCCGCCTTCAACACGAACTCATTCAGCGCTACGAACTCACATCTGAGAGCATCGGATCCGAGCCCAACCGCCGCATCCGGGTGAGCAAGTGAGGGAGGGGGAGCAACTCGGCGTCCCCTCTCCCGCACGCCCTCTCTCTGAGTCACCGCCTCTTACCCAATTCATCACGTTCGAGGGGCCGGATGGGAGCGGCAAGACAACCCAGATCAGTCTTCTGGCGGAGCGGCTTCGCAGCAAGGGGCACGACGTCCTGGTCACGCGTGAGCCTGGAGGCGGCGGGCCGGTCTCCGAGCAAATTCGGAGCCTACTTCTGCACAGCGGCGATATGGCGCGCAACACCGAGATGCTGCTCTTCTTCGCCGCGCGGGCCGAGCACGTCGCCACGTTGATCCGCCCTGCCCTCGCCCAGGGCAAGGTCGTGCTGTGCGACCGCTACACGGATTCCACCCTGGCCTACCAGGGCCACGGCCTCGGTGTAGACCTGACCACAATCCGGGAACTCCACCGGTTCGCCACAGGCGATCTGTGGCCCGCGCGAACGGTCGTCCTGGATATCCCGCCGGAAATCGGCCTGCAGCGCCAGGGAGATGTCAACCGCATGGAGGAGCGCGGGCTGAGTTTCGCCCGCAAAGTGCGGGAGGGCTTCCTCGCTCTGGCGAACGAAGAGCCGGATCGCATTCGCGTGGTCGATGCGAGCGGCGCAGTTGCGGATGTGGCGGAGCGCGTCTGGACCGCCGTGACAGGACCCTGAAGCTTCAACACCCAATGAAAACCATTTCGATCCTCACCCTGATTCTCACCATGACACCAGCATTCGCGGAGCCACCCCCAATACCGATCGGCATGGACGCATTCCGGCAATGGCAGCGCTGGCCTTACCACCGTATCGGCGAGCGGGCCTTCATGCGCTCCACTTACGATCGCGCGGGCGGGAACGAGGGAGCCGATGCCAGCCATTTCCTCTACCAGGAGGCGGAGGACCGCAATGTGACGCTCGATGTCGAGGGGACCGGAGTTCTGTGCTTCGCCAGGTACAACCACTGGCACGGCAGCCCGTGGCACTACACCGTGGACGGAGTGGACCACATCATCGCCGAAACGAGCACCGCCGATCCCAATCACCCCGTAGAGGGCTCCATATTCGTCCCCTCGGAGCTGTTTCCGAGCCCGCTGGCGTGGACCTGGTCCGATACACGAGGCGCGGACCTGTCCTGGGCGCCCATCCCGTTTGAACAATCGTTGAAGATGGCGTACTCGCGGACGCACTACGGCACCGGATATTACATCTACCACCTCTACGTGCCGGGTACCCGCCTTTCGCAGCCGATCCGCTCCTGGGACGCCGCGACGCCGCCGGCACAGGACGTCCTCGACCTCCTGCGCCGATCCGGCACGGACATCGCGCCGAAAACCGGTGTGACATCGATTTCGGGGACAGCCACGGTTCCCGCCAACAGTGAAGTCCGCCTCGCCGAACTCTCCCGGGCGCCGTCCGTGATTCGCAGACTGGAGTTCTCCGTACCGCGTTCGGACGCGGCAGCCTTTTCGAGCGTAAGGCTCAGGATCATTTGGGACAACCGGCCGGCCCCCTCGGTGGACGCGCCGGTCGCGCTCTTCCACGGCGCGGGCGTTCTCTACAACCGCGATAACCGCGAATACCTGGTCAAGGCGTTTCCCGTGAGCATACGGTACGACGCGGAACGGGTCCACCTCGCCTGTTACTTCCCGATGCCATACTTCCAGTCGGCCCGCATTTCCCTTGTGGGCGCGGGAAGGGAGGTCGCCGATGTCCGATGGAACGTCCGGTACGCCCGGTTCACGGGCAAACGGTCGGAAGCCGGCTATTTCCACGCAACCTACCGCGACCATTCGGCTCCCGTCCGCGGCGAGGACCTCACGCTTCTCGATACGAGAGGCATCGAGGGAAGCAACGATTGGTGCGGAAGTCTGGTCGGCACGTCCTGGATCTTCTCGCACAACGCGGTCCTGAACACCCTCGAGGGCGATCCCCGCTACTTCTTCGATGACAGCGAGTCGCCCCAGGCGCAGGGCACCGGGACAGAAGAATGGGGTGGAGGGGGCGATTACTGGGGCGGCCGCACAATGACGCTGCCCTTCGCGGGCCATCCATGCGGCGCTCCCTCGGCGAAAGAAGCGAGGGTCCCGGCCGACCGCATCGAGTCCGCATACCGCTTCTTGCTGGCCGACGCCATGCCGTTCGGCCGTAATGCGCGAATCGGGTTGGAGCATGGGGGAACGAACACTTCGACGGAGCATTACGAGAGCGTGACCTACTGGTACGGCGCACCCGGCGCATACCTCGTGAAGACCGACGCATTTCGAATCGGCGTCCCGGCGGCTGAGGCGGCACATCTGTACACGTCGCCGCAGGCGTCCGAGCCATATCAAGTCACGTCGCGCTATGAGCTTGGGCCGGACACGCTGGACGGCGTCGAGGTGTACCCCGCCACCACCAAACTGGCCCGCAGCACGGCCGGGACCAGCGAGTTCACGGTGCGGCTGACACCGGACAACTGGGGAGTGCTGCTGCGCAGGACGCTGGATTACGCCTTCGCCAACCAGCGCGCAGAGGTATACGTCGCGGATGTGAGCGGACCGGCGAAGGGAAAGTGGGCGAAGGCGGGCGTCTGGTATACCGCCGGCTCCAACACTTGCGTGTACTCGAATCCTCCGGGCGAAACCGATCCGGCCCGGCATGTTCTTCAGACGTCCAACCGGCGCTTTCGGGACGACGAATTCCTCATTGGCCGCACGCTCACTCGCGGCCGAAAAGCGATCAGGATCCGGGTAGCCTTTACCCCCGTGAATCGCGCGATTTACCCGGGAGGACCGGTCCAGGGGACGGCATGGAGTGAGATCGCCTACAATACGTATTGCTTTGTGGTCCCCACGGAGGGCAAATGAAACTCATCCTCGCGATCGTTCATGACCGTGACCGGCACAAACTATCGGACCGGCTGGTGAAAGAGGGCTTTCGGTTCACACAACTCGCAAGCACCGGCGGATTCCTGCGCGAAGGCAACACGACATTTATGATCGGCGTGGACGACGAGCAGGTGGACGCCGCCCTTCATGTGGTGGACGATTGCAGCAGAACGAGGGAGCAGTTCGTGAACCTCCTGCCGCCGGACGCAGGCGCGGCGGGCGCCCTTATTGCCAATCCCGTGAGCGTGAGAGTCGGTGGCGCGGTGGCGTTCGTGCTGCCCGTCGACCGTTTTGAACAATTGTGAATTGATGGCTGCGGGGCAAGGGCTGAGTTCCAGCCCCATCCCCATACCCCAACCCCGATTATGCTTGGCCAGGAACACATAATAACCGCTCTACGTGATGTCGCGGCGCGAGGCTCGATGCACCACGCATACCTTTTCGCCGGCCCCTCCGGGAGTGGCAAGCGCGAAATGGCGCGCTTTCTCGCACAGTTGGCGAATTGCGAGAGCGACGGGGAGCGTCCTTGCGGCGTCTGCCACCAGTGCCACCTGATCGAAACCGGAAACCACCCGGACGTTTCCTGGATCGGCCCCTCCGAAAAGAGCAAGAAGGGCCATATCACCATTGAACAGGCCCAGGCTGTCCGAACCGAGATTTCACGCATACCGGTATTGGGCCGCCGAAAAGTCGTTACTCTGGATCCCGCGGACGAGATGACACAGGACGCAGTGAACTGCCTCCTGAAGACGTTCGAGGAGCCGCCCGCTTACGCAACGCTCGTCCTGCTCGTGGGTGATACCGCCAACATCCTGCCGACCGTCCTCTCCCGCTGCCAGGTGACGCGTTTCAAACCGGCGCCTCGCGACGTTATCGCCGCCTGGCTGATAGACCAGGGCGCCGACGCCGAACAAGCCGGCCACGTCGCCCGCTTGAGTGAAGGCCGGCCCGGCGAAGCGCTCCGCCTCCTGAAAGACGCGGAGGCGCTGGCGAAGCGTGAGCGCACTCTAGTGTGGCTAAAGGCTGTTGCGCTGGCGCCGCGCACGGACGCGCTCCGCCTCGCGGAGGATCTGCGGATGGGCACCAGCGACGAAGGCGCCGACGTTGCGGACAGTTTGCGGTGGGCCGGTTCCTGGTTTCGGGACATAAGCGCGATCCAGGCTCGTTGTGACCGCAGCCTGGTCGTGAATGCGGACCATTTGGACACCCTTGAGGCGGCGTCACGTTCCTACACCACAACCCAGGCGTTGGCGGCGGCGGCGGCCATTCTGAGCGCGCGGCGTTATCTGGCGGGAAACGGGAACGCGACTCTGGTGACCGAATGTCTGCTGATGGACCTCATTCCCTGGGGGGATTCCTAGATGACCATTGCGGTGTTGGGTGCGGGCAGTTGGGGAACGGCGCTAGCGCGCCTGTTGGGCGAGAAGGGCCACGCTGTCCGCCTTTGGGACCACGATGTCCGGCGGGCGGCCAACATCCAGCGGGATCGTGTCAACGCGCGATACCTTCCTTCCTTCGAACTGCCCCATTCGGTCATCGTGACCGGCGACGCGAGATATGCCACCGCTGAAGCCGAAGCGATCGTCATCGCAGTTCCCAGCAGCGCCGTGCGATCGCTGCTCAATGAGCACGGCGGCCATTTTGTGGACGTCCCGGCAGTCTTGAGCGCGGCGAAAGGCCTGGAACCCTCGACCGGGATGCGCGTCTCCGAGATCTGCATCGAGCTGCTGGGCGAAGCTGCGCGGCCGCGCCTCGCGGTGCTCAGCGGACCCAATCTGGCGACCGAGCTGGCAAGGAACGTCCCCACTGCCACGGTGATAGCCTCGGAGAACCGTGAACTCGCGACCCTTTTGCAGTGTATATTGCATACGCGCTACCTCCGTCCTTATACAAGCGAGGACGTGATAGGCGTGGAGTTGGGCGGCGCCCTGAAGAACATCATCGCCATTGCCGCCGGCATTTCGGACGGCCTTGGATACGGCGACAACACGAAGGCGAGCCTGATGACGCGGGGCCTGGCGGAGATTATACGTCTGGGCGAGAAACTGGGCGCCAGGCGCGATACATTCTGGGGGCTCAGCGGTGTGGGTGATATGATCGCAACGTGTGCGGGGCGCCTCAGCCGAAACTACCGGGTGGGCGCCGGATTAGCCGAGGGCAAGTCACTGGAGACGGTCCTCGCCGAAATGGGGCAGGTGGCGGAAGGGGTGCCGACCACCGAAGCTGCGATCCGCCTGTCGGAACGCGCGGGCGTAGAGGCGCCGATCATTAAGAGCGCGTACAGCGTTCTGTTCGGGGGAACGCCCGCCATCCGGGCAACTTCCGAATTGATGGAGCGTGGCGCCAAAGGCGAACTCTGGTAATCAGACCGCTGGCGGCAGCCCGCCAGGTGTCACGAAGTGTCGTTCGTTCAAAGTCTTTTCGGATGCGCCTTGCGCCTGGTCGCAATAGACGTTATAATTGAGTCGCCTCCTGGCGGTTGTCGTCACCGGATCGGGCCATCCGGTAAGCGCGCTCCGGCGCGTTTCCAGACTGCCAAACCTGTCCGCTTCGCAGCGCATCTTCGTTTACCAGTTCTGCGTTTGGCAAGCGTGAAATGGGGGGTGTCCTTTATGGCCCGCGGCCTCAGCCATAGCACCGGTCTAGCAGTGATTGGCCCAATCGCAGCGCTTCTCTTCGCCATATTGCCCGCGCACAGTCAGTGCATCGCTATCGGAGACCTGAGCGGCGATGGCGCTCCCGATGTGGTGACGGCAAATACGTCCGGCAATTCGATCTCCGTCTCGATCAACAAGCACAACGGAACCGTTTCGTTCAACGCGCCTGTGAATTATACCGTTGGCGCCGGTCCTACATCGGTGGCCATTGCCGACGTGAATGGTGATCTGAAGCCGGACGTCATCGTCTGCAACAGCACCCCAGGCACTATCAGCGTCCTTCTCGGCAACGGTGACGGCACTCTGCGCCCCGCTACGGATTACTCCGTTCTCCCTCCGGGGGAGACCGGTACACCTGCCCCTTCCGCGGTGGCAGTTGGCGACCTTCGCGGGCACGGCATCCTGGACGTTGTTGTATCCAATCTGGGAACGTCCACCGTCAGCGTGCTCCAGGGAGACGGCAAGGGCGTATTTCACGCGACCACCAGCCTCCCCGTCGGCAGCAAGCCGGACTCCATAACCCTCGCCCGGTTCACGGCCAGTGGACACTTGGACATTGCCACCGCCAACTCCAATTCGCGGAGCATCAGCGTGCTGCTCGGCAACGGTGACGGAACGTTCCAAGGCGCGCAAAATTCGCGCGCCGGCTATGTGCCCTACGCCATCAGCGCGGGCGATTTCGACGGCGACGGTGTCATGGATATCGCCGTCTGCGACAATATGAGCCTGAGCAGCGGCGTCAATCTGCTCAAGGGAAATGGCGACGGAACGTTCCGCAACGCCGTCTCTTTCGCAGGTGGTACAAGCCCGATCGCGATGGCTTCCGGTGATTTCAACAACGATGGCCGCCCGGACCTGGCGACCGCTAACACAGGCACACTGGATGTCAGCGTCTTCCTGAATGACTGCACGGGCGGGTTCGCCGCCGCCATCACCACCGCCCCGGGCGCGAATCATATCGGGATCGTTTCCGGCGATGTGGATGGAGACGGAAACGCCGAGCTTATCTTCTCCAACACCCCAAGCGGCATTGCGGTTGTGCCGGCGACCGCCCCGACGGTCAAACAGGTAAGCCTCTCGCCCGCCTCCGTCATCACCGGCGCTTCATCGATCGCGACGGTGCTCCTGAACCGCGTGACCACCAGCGATGGCGTTTCGGTGCGTCTCTCCACCGACCGGGCCGACCTGGTGATTGTGCCGGATTCGGTCGTGGTAACGGCCGGGTCCAATTCAACCACATTCCCGGTGATCACAATCGCCCCTGTTTCCGGCATCGCCCGTATCACCGCGACCACGGGAACCGTCGCCGCGTTTGCGGATCTCATTGTCACCCCCGCCCCGCCTGTGCAGGGCAAGGGCGATATGAACGGTGACGGAAAACTCGATATCCGGGATCTGGTCCTGGTCGCCAGGATAGCGTTCGGGCTGGATCCGCCGCGGTAAGCGCGAGTAATCCCGCTACGTAACGCCTGGCCAAGCTTCACCGCGGCCAGGCGTTTTCGCGTCCGGCCCACGCTGACGCACATCCATGCTGAGTCCGCACGCATCCGATGCCAACGGATACGGGCTCTGGCAGACTGTCGCTATGACTGGGTCCGCAGCGTGTTATAATCATTGGGGCGCATTGTTTTCCAATTCATCAGAGGGAGTTCGTAAATGTCGGGACACAGCAAATGGCACAATATCAAACTGCGCAAGGGCAAGCAGGACGCCGAGCGCGGTAAGGTATTCACGAAACTCGGGCGTGAACTCATCGTCGCGGCCAAAGGCGGCAGTAACCCGGACGTGAACGTGCGGCTGCGGTTCGCCATCCAGAAGGCCAGGGAATCCTCAATGCCCGCCGATACCATCAAGCGCGCAGTTTTGAAGGGCGCCGGCGAGTTGGAGGGCCAGTCTTTCGAAGAGTGCACCTACGAAGGCTACGGCCCGGGTGGTGTCGGCGTCATTGTGGAATGCCTCACAGACAACAAGAACCGCACGTTCCCCGAACTGCGCTCGATCTTCACCAAGAACGGCGGTCGCATCGCGGAAACCGGCAGCGTATCCTGGTCGTTCACCTCGTCCGGCGTGATTTCCATCCTCAAAGATGGCCTGTCCGAAGACGCCGTGATGGAAGCAGCGCTGGACGCCGGCGCGGATGACGTGAAGATCGAGGACGAGACATACGACGTGCTGACCTCACCCGGCGACCTCATGCCGGTCCGCGAAGCCCTCGAAAAGGCGGGCCTGAAAGTCGACAACGCCGAAGTTGCGATGCTCCCGCAGACCACAGTCGAGTTGAAGGGCCATGATGCCGAGCTTACGCTGCGGCTGATCGACCTGCTCGAGGACAACGACGACGTGCAGGCGGTATGGTCGAACTTCGACATCTCCGACGAAGAGATGGCGCTAATCTCCTGAAAAGGCCGGGGCGGCATTCGCTTAGTACGGAACAATGGTCGGCTCTATTTGAGCCCACAGTTCATTGCGTCGTGTTCATTGCTTGAGGGGGTTCTTCATCTGTTGGAAGAACCCTTTCCGTCCTGCCCGATTCGGCCATCCTCCCACACTCTCGGGTCCGCATGAGGAGCGAACCATGCGCTGTCTCACCCCAACCCTGTGTTTGCTCGTCGGCTTCTACTCTGCGATACTGGCCGCACGCGCTGAATACCCTGCGCCGGCGCAGGCGGGCTTTCACCACTGTGCGCTCATCTATGACAAGGACACCCGCACGGCAGCCGATTTCGCCCCCTATGTCGCCTACGACAAGAAGCCCGCCTGGCTCTTCGACGCGTTCCTCTTTCTCATCCAGAACTCCGGCCGGGAGCGCGGCACGGAATACGGTCTGACCGAGAAGGTCGACTGGGAGTACCAACTGGACCGCTGGTTCGGAGCGGGGCGCGACCTCAAGGCGCTTGACGACGCGGTTGAAAACGCGACCCACTCCCTCGGCGCGCCGCCCGTGAAGCGGCGAATCATGTTGTCCATCCCGTATATCAATCGAGGGGTCTCCGAATTCGGTACCGTTGAAGGAAAGGCGACCGACCTGTCCACGGCCGCCGGCCGGGACGCTGCCGTGCGATGGTATCTCTCCGAAGCCGCCCGCCGCTTCGCGAACGCGCGGTATCGCCATCTTCAACTTTGGGGCTTCTACTGGATGCGCGAGGACATCCCGGAATCCGATGTCGCCTTAGTAAAGGCCGTCGCCGACCAGGTGCATCGCGCCGGATTTCGTTTGTTGTGGATCCCTTACCATGGCGAAACCGGGATCGAGCGGTGGAAGCCCGCCGGAGTGGATGTGGCGATCTACCAGCCCAACTACGCGTTCGGTACGTGGCAGAGCGGCGGTCGGATCGGCCGCAACCGGATCGCGGAAACAGCGCAGGCAGCCAGGGCGAGCGGTCTTGGCGTGGAGATGGAAGCATCGTCTCTCACCCGGAGTGCCGCCGGCAGACGCGCGTTTGCGCAATACCTCGCGGACGGCGCAGCCTCCCGATATGGTTATCAGGCGGCCGCGACGGCTTACTATCTCGAGACCGATCTCGTTGAGCAGACATCGCGATCCATCGATCCGGAAGCCCGCAGATCGTATGACATGCTCGCCCGGTACGTTACAAACGACCCCGTCCCCGACCCCGACGCGCCGATTACCTGGCGATGGAAATCGGCGGCAGGCATCCCAACCGCTGAAGCAAGATTTGGAGCGTCTCGACCCGTAGCCGCCGTTGAAATGTGCCTGAATCGGGGAGGCGGACCGGGATGGGGAGGGGTCGTCGAGGTTTCCGTTCTAAAAGCCGGCGCGCGGAAGTGGTCGCCCGGCGGCTGGGCCATTCGCGGCGTACAGCCTCCCGTTGAAAGAGGCTCTAAGTGGTTGTGGGTTCCCGTTGGCGGGGAAGCAACGGCCGTGCGCGCGCAGTTCCGCCCCGCCGGCGGCTCGGGTCCGCTGAGAGTGGCTTCTCTCGCCATCGACCCAAATGACGTTGCGGAGAGGAGAGCGCACATCGCGCTCGGTCAGCCCTATACCATCACCCCGGCCCGGCCGGGGAAATATGCGGATTCCGGCCATATGCTCACGGACGGAATCACACTGGGCGGCTTTCAGGCTGGGCGAACCGTTGGCTGGATGGCCAACGGGAACAGCGTCTCCGTATCCTTCGATCTGGGCCGCCCGATGCCGGTCTCGGAGATACAGGCATTCACCCAGGGCGGCGGCGTCGGGGCAGTGTCGTGGCCGTCGTCGGCGGTTGCTCTCTTCGCCGACACCGGTGCCCCGCCGCGCACGGCGGAAGGGCGTGGCGGCCTTCCAAAGGGATTCACGGTTGTGTCCGGCGGCGCTATTCGGGTCGACCGCCGCCGCGCCGCCGACGACATGGACGGCCACATCTCGTTTCTACCATCGAAGCCCCTCCGTTCCCGGCACGTCACGCTCGTCATGACCTCGGACCAGTGGCTGATGCTCTCCGAGGTGAGGATCTATGCGAATGGTCGCAACGTAGCGCCAACAGCCCGCTATAGCCTGCGACCGTTCGCCGGAGGCGGCGGAGAGGACCCGGATGGCGGATACGCCGACGACGGCGTCCGTTTGACCGACGGGGTTATCGCGCGCCATTTCAACCCCAGCCAACTGACCGGCTGGCGGGACGGCGAACCGCGTACCATTACGGTGGATCTCGGCTGGAGGCGTCCGGTACGCGAAGTGACGGTGTGGGTACTGCAAGGGGGCGAAAACGGGATCCATGCGCCACACAGGGTCTTTGTGGACACGTCGAACGACGGTGTTACATGGCAGTATCTCGGCGGAGTGGCGCCGTCGCAATTGGAGAGCGCCGATCGGAAGGTGTGCGTTGATCTGGCGTGCCGGATCTCCGCGCCGCAACCTGTCTCCGCCCGGTATGTCAGAGTTCGCGCCACCCAAACGCAGGAGTGGGCCATGTTGAGCGAGATCGAGGTGCACTGAGATGATGCCGTTCGTCGTGGTCGGGTTGCGCCGCGCCGGCCGGACGGTCGCAGTCTGCGCCCTGCTCGCCCTGATATGCGGCGGCGTTCGCGCGGGCGTCCAGGTCTCCTATACGATCTCCATACGTCCAAACCGTGACTCCGTGCATGTTTCCACCGAAATCCTCAACGACCCTGATCCAACCGTGACCATCGCGATGCCCGTCTGGGTTCCCGGCTACTATCGCCGTATCGACCAGTGGAAGGGTGTGTCCAATGTCGCCTTCAGTACCAACGGTCGCACCGTCACGACCTCCCATCCCACGGATTCCACCTGGAACGGCGCTCATGGCAGAGGCGAACCGCTGACAGTTTCCTATGACGTCAAAGTGCGAGAGTATGGCTTTGACAGCGGCGAGACGGCGACGACGATGGGACAGATGGGGGTTCACGTGGATGGCAACTCCGCATTTCTACACCCAGGGGTGGCCTGCATGTACGTGGAGGGTCACAAAGACGCCCCGTGCACCCTCTCCCTGAACCTCCCCGGCAAATGGAAGGCCGCGGCTCCGCTTCCGAGGGATGAAAATGGAGTCTTCACCGCTCCCGATTACGACGTTTTGAATGACAGTCCGGTACAGGCGGGAAGGTACACTTCGGTCTCATTCACCGCGCGAGGGCACGGATTCGAGATCATAACCACCGGGAAATGCCGCGTCTCCGAGCAAACGCTCATCCGGGTCTGCAAATCCGTGGCAGAGGCCGCCATCGACCTTTTCGGCGGTTGGGCGCCCTTCGACAACTACCAGTTTCACTTCCATTTCCCGCCAAAGCGCGCCTATGCCGGCGCAGGGCTGGAGCACCGGTCGAGCTGCGTGATCGTGTTCTCCGGCGACACCCGTGACGGCGATTTCCTGCAGCACGGCGCGCACATCGTGGCGCACGAGTTTCTACATGCATGGAACGTGAAGGCGTTGCGACCGACGGGGCTGGGCCCTTTTGACTATGAGAAGGAATCCCCTACTCCATCCCTCTGGGTGGCGGAAGGAGTCACCGATTATTACGCCTATGTCATCGGCGCGCGGGCCGGCCTCTGGACGCCGGAAGAAGCCCTCCGGCGCTTCTCCGTGCTGTGGCTGGACTACCATGCCTCCTCCGGCCGTACAACGACCAGCCTGGCCGACAGCAGCCTGCACGTCTGGCAATCGTCCGACCCAAGTTCCAACGGCTCGGGCGGCACCAACTACTACACGAAGGGCCTTCTGGCCGGCTGGCTTCTCGACGTCCAGATCCGCGCGGCAACCGGCGGCAAACGCAGCCTGGATGATGCCATGCGGCTATTGACGCGACAATACGCCGTCGCAGGCACGGCATACCCGCCTGACGCGCTCCTGGAGGCCATCCGGACGGCCACGGGCGTCGATGTCGCGAGCGCCTACAAGGCCTACGCCAGCGGGGTGGACGATCTACCTGTGAACTCCATTCTGCCATTGGCCGGTGTTGGGGCGGAGACCGTTGAGGCGCCGAACGTGATGCTGGGCGTCAACATCGAGCGCGGCTCAAAGGAAGCGCGGGTGGGCACGGTGGAGAAGGGATCGGCGGCGGAGGCAGCGCAGATTGCCCCCGGCGATCTTCTGCTGAAGATTGACGGCGAGCGCGTCGTCGTCGGGCAACGCCCGCTCCTCGCCGGGAAACCGAGGAAGATCGGCGACTGCATCCCCATCGTTATCCGACGGGACACCGAAGAGCGAACGGTCACGGTCGTGGTACAGGCAACGTCCAGCATCGAACTGACCTTGATGCCGGGGCGCTCTGCGGCGCAGACGGCCGTGTGGAATGGCATCTGGGCTCGAAGCGCCAACCGCGCCCGTTAGCACCCCGCCCGGGTCGCCGGGAAGCCGCAGGTACTCCCCCTTATTCGGGCCGGCCGTGAGCTTCCGTGCTTGATCGGTCGCCCATTCCGACAGCGAACGCCAAGTCTTCCAGGACGCCGGCGGCCAGCGCGGCCGCGGCGTCCGCAGCAGTCACCTCGGTGCCGGCCGGGACAACCATTTCGCCATCGGCAACAACATCGCGCTGGGTCACGTGGCCAATGACGTACTGGAACTCAACGTCCAGCCGTTCGCCTTCTTCGGCATTCATCTCCGGACTAACGCTGTCTTCCATTGCTGTTCCCTCCAGCGGCCCTGTTGCTGTGGGCCTGCGTCAAGCGGCCTTCGCGCCGCGTACAACCGCCGCGGCGCCCGGGAGCGGTTTGCACCGGATACGCCAGATCACGAGCGCTGCGAGGCACAGAACCGGAATTCCGACGTAGTTTAGCATCGGATTCGGCGGCCCTTCGGAAACCAGGCGGATGGCCCGAACTCCGTTTTCGGTGACCACCGTTGCGTATATGCGGTCACCCGGTTTGATGTCGTCGAGCGTACTGCCATCCGTCCGGCCATCCCGCGAGAGGACGATGCCCTCCGGGAGGCCGATTTTCACATCGCCGTCACGCACCGTCCGAACAACGGCCGTCTGCCCAGCCTTGTCGATCGACACCAGCACGCCTTCCACCGTTTGCGGCGGCGTTTGCGGAAAGAATGACTCCGACCCGTTCGCCGTAAGCGTGATAGGCGAGGTATCTACTTTGCCCGTCTTCAAGTCCATCGGGGCGGTGTTCTGAGGCGCCGCGGGAGCGGGGTCAGAGGCTGCGCGGGCGACGCCGCAACAGATGGAAGCCAGGGCCAGGTATACCGCCAAACGTGAATATCTCATCGATTCGTTACGATCCTTCGTCGGCAGGCCTCTCGTTTCGCCCGAGCCGCATTCCAAAGTATAACACGGATGCCCTTCCGCGGGCACGAACGACACAATCGGCGGTCCGGCCACTGGCCGTCCGCCGATTGATTCCCTCGTCTATGCAATTGTCAGGGTGTCTGGTTACCACCACGAGTTCAGTCTTGCGACTCTGTAAGCCGCCAGCAGTTCAAACCATTTCAGGTCGGGTTCCCGAACAGGTTCTTCGACATCATGCGGCCAGCGATATTCGCTGCGCGGCCCCGCTGCCACCGCGAGTGCGACAGGCTCCGCGAGCCCCAGATTGGCGGTTGGCGCTACGAGACGGAATGGACCGCCCTGCGGAAGCGTCGTCGGACGGGACAGACGGTGTACGACACCGGTGCTTGTATTGAGATATGTTCCCCGAGGAGCGCAATGTCCGCCGGCAAACATTTGATCGGCTGTCATTTCCATAGCCACGGTTTTTTTCTCCTTTCCAGTGACCTTTGTTCTACATATAAAGTTTACCCCACTGAGGGTTGCCGTATGTTTTCGTACGCGTTAACGTTAGGTTAATAGATTGAGTCAATCACGAATGATTGGACACGTCACAATGGGCCGAATTTATGAGTGCGGAACCGACCGGAGGCGGCGCGCCGGATAATTGGCACAAAGACCGCCGGAGATATCTCCATCCCCGACGGCCATGTGGCGCAAACCCGCAGCATGCAGCAGACGGACCGTGAGTCCCGCTACGCGAGGTCAAAGACGAGCACTTCGGCCTTGGACTCTCCGGTGATAGTGAGCAAACCCTCGTCGCGTACCGCGGCGCCGTCGCCCGCGGAAAGGGCGAGCCCGTTCAGGTTGACTGCTCCCGTGGCAATATGAACCCACGAGAACCTGCCTTCCGCCAGGTGGTGGTGGACGGCGGCGCCCGGTTCCAGCCTGGTTACATAGAGATCGGCGTCCTGGTGGATGGTCACGGAGCCTTCGCGCCCGTCGCGAGAGGCGACCAGGCACATTCGGCCTTGCCGCGCCGAATCCGGGAATTGCGTTTGCTCATAGGACGGCGTGAGCCCGTGCCTTTCCGGCATGAGCCATATCTGCAGTAAATGAACACGGTCCGCTTCCGAAGGGTTGAACTCACTGTGCGTTATCCCGGTGCCCGCCGTCATCCTCTGCACCTCATCCGGCCGGATGATCGATCCGTTGCCCAGGCTGTCGCGGTGCTCAAGCCCGCCTTCCAGCACAACGGTGACGATTTCCATGTCGCGATGCGGGTGTGTCGGGAAGCCACCGCCTGGCGCTATCCGGTCGTCGTTGATGACGCGAAGGCTTCGATAGTGGATGTGAGCGGGATCGTGATAGTCCCCGAACGAGAACGTGTGCCGGCTGTCCAGCCATCCCCAGTCAGTGACACCCCGCTCACTCGCGGGCCTGATCATAACCATTTCGCCGTTATCTTTCCTGATCGTTTGAACCGTGGCTGCCGCCGGCTGGCGAGAGCGCTGCCACCGGCGCTCCCCAGGTATCGCCGAAGGCGATCTCGTCAAGGGGCCTTCGCGTCCTTGGGTCCGTTTCGGACGCCCGGTAAGCCTCCGGCAGGGTAGCCGGGTCGCCCTCGTAACCGATGGCGATGGCGGTGGCGGCGTGAAAGCCTTCCGGAATACCGAATACCTCACGCGCCTTGTCCGGCAGAATCCCACCCATCTGGTGAACTGCCAGCCCGCGGGCCGTGGCCTCAAACGTCATGTTGGCGGATGCCGCCCCGAGGTCGTGTGCCGCCGAGCGGTTTGGCGCGTCGTTATGGGTGAAGGTCTCTTTCACGACGCCCAGCATCAGGACCTGCGCGTTCCGGGCCCACGCCTGATTCGCCGGGACAAGGCACTCAAGCACGCGAGCAAATTGCTCGGGCCGATCCCGGGTCGCGACGATGTAGCGCCACGGTTGCTCGTTAAACGAGGACGCGGCCCAACGCGCGGCCTCGAGGATGCTGCGCAGGTCCTCCTCGGAGACCGGCTGCGCTGTAAACGCGCGCGGGCTCCAACGCTGCACCAGAATCTCATGTATCGGGTTGTCAGTTTTCGCCGGTTTCGCCATTAGTAGTCCTCTTGCTTTCTGTGAGTCGCGGACCGCTGTCCCCGCGCCCGAGGCGCCGGCACAGCAAGCCCAAAGCCTCCTGTTCTCCGGGGGACAGGCTGGATAGCGCCTCGCGCACAACCTTAACGTGCTCAGGGAACAGCCGGGTGATCAGTTCTCGCCCGGTATCGGTCAGATGCACCGTTGAAAGGCGCCTGTCGCTTGCGTCGCGAACGCGCCGTACCATGCCCTGCTTTTCCAGATTGTCCACCACAAGCGTGATGTTGCCCCCGCTCTTCAGGAGTTTCTCGCTCAGAGTGCGTTGGCACATCGGCCCAAGATGGAAGACAGCCTCCAGAACGCCGAACTGCGTGACGGTGAGGGAGTGACGTGCGAGGTGCGCATTCGCCCTCGCGGAGACCGTGTCGGCGCAGCGAAGCAGCTTGACGAAAGTGTCCAAAGCCCTCCGCTCATCCTCTGTCCCGATATAGTGAGTTCCCATTGTACTTTAACCTCTAATGGTTTAACATCGAACCAAAGACGCGAGTTCCCGCGGTTTCGTGGGGCCGGGGGCAGTGCAATCGGGTGGCCGCGGCGTGGCGCCGCGGCCGTCGCAGCGTTACTGGTGGAGTTCCTTGTGGTCGCCGGTTTCCACGTAGTAGACCCGTTCACCAACGTTGGTGATGTGGTCGGCGATCCGCTCAAGACACCGCGCGATCATGAGGAGGGCGATTGCCTGGGCCGCCATTGCCGGCGTGGCGCGCGCTGATTCGACCATGGCGTTGTGGATGGCCTTATTCAGGTGGTCGACCTGGTCATCCTGCTCGATCATGCGCTGAACCATGTCCAGATCGCCGTTCACAAAGGCCTGCAACGTCTCGCGGAGCATCTGGCTGACCATCAGCGCCATTTCCTGAAGCTCCGGAGTGGGCGGCAGGGGCGGAAGGTCAAAATTGCGGGATGCCGTCTTTGCGATATCGACGCAATAGTCACCGATGCGTTCGATATCGGTGATGATTTTCAGGGCGGCGGCGATGACCCGAAGGTCCCTCGCCATCGGGTTCTGGAGGGCCAGAAGATGAAGGCAGTCGGTTTCGATGCTCAGATTATAGTCATCGACGGCATCGTCCTGGGCCATTACCTCGCGGACAAGTTCCGGGTCACGCTGGCGATATGCCGCAATGGACTTGTGGAGCATTTCCTCGACCACGCTGCCCATCCGAAGGACGTTTTGCTGAACGTCGTTGAGTTTTTTCTCGAATTGCACTCTTGGATTCGCCTTCTCTTCTTCCGGCATCATGGGCTCCTCTTCGACAATCATGGCGGCGCCATCTTCGTTCATGCGGTCCCGCCGGCGCTCAGCCGTCGAAGCCGCGTGGCAACCCCTGTAGCCGTATTCTAGCCAAATCTGCCGGTGATATAGTCTTCTGTCCGCTTGTCTTCAGGATTCGTGAAGATGATGTCGCTGCGCCCGACCTCAATCAGTTCCCCCATCAGGAAGAAGCCGGTCCGATCGCTCACACGGGCCGCCTGCTGCATGTTGTGGGTTACGATGACGATCGCCAGCGTCTGTACGAGTTCACGCATCAGGTCTTCGATCTTCAGCGTACTGATGGGGTCCAGGGCCGAGGCGGGTTCGTCCATCAGGAGGACTTCGGGTTCGACGGCCAGTACGCGAGCGATGCACAGCCGTTGCTGCTGCCCCCCCGACAGCGACATCGCGCTGCTCTTCAATTTGTCCTTGGCCTCGTCCCAGAGCGCCGCGCTCCGGAGGCTGTTTTCCACGATGTCGTCCAGATCCGAACGGTTGGGCTTGCTGCGAAGCCGTGGTCCGTAAGCTACGTTGTCGTAAATGCTCATCGGGAAAGGATTAGGCCGTTGGAACACCATGCCCACGCGCGTCCGAAGAAGCACGGGGTCAATCTCGGCCCCGTAGATTTCCTCGTCGTCAAGCGTCACACGACCCGTAACGCGGCAGCCGTCCACGAGGTCGTTCATCCGGTTCAACGTTCGCAAAAATGTGCTTTTGCCACAGCCGGACGGGCCGATGAGCGCCAGTATCTCGCGGGCGCGAACATCGATATCCACGGCCTTCAGCGCCTGGGTAGAGCCGTAAAAGACGCCCATGTCGCGAGTGGTCATCCGGACGGGGTTGTCCGATTTGTCGATCTTCTCATTCAGGCTGGCAACGAGGCGCGGCATGCCGGCGGTCGCCTCGCTGACGGGTGATTCGAGGTTCATCAGTGTATGGGGTCTCTCTTCCATAGCGCTTGCCATTGGGTGGTTACCAGTTCCTCTTCGCTCGCAGGCGCGACCTGATAATGATGGCGCCAAGATTGGTGAACAGAACGAGCAGCAGAAGTACCAGGGCAGTACCCCACTGGATAGACTGCGGGGCATCCGGCACCTGAGTCGCGATGATGTACAGATGATAGGGAAGAGCCATGATCGGCGACGACAGGCTGTGCGGCAAACCTTTCTGGTAAAACACCGCCGCAGTAAACAGGATAGGCGCGGTTTCTCCGGCGGCCCGGCCCACCCCGAGGATGGCTCCGGTCAGGATGCCGGGGAGCGCGCCGGGGAGCACTATGCGCCACACGGTCTGAAAACGGGTTGCCCCCAGGCCCACGCTGGCCTCCCGGAAACTGGCCGGAACGGTTCGCAACGATTCCTCCGTGGCGGTGATGATCAGGGGCAATGTCAGGAGGGCCAGGGTGCAGGCTCCTGAAAGGATCGACACCTGGAACTTGAGGAGCAGAACAAATACTCCGTATCCAAAAAGCCCGTAAACGATGGATGGCACACCGGCCAGGTTCACGATGGCAAGGCGAATTATCCGTGTCAGCGGACCCTGTTTCGCGTATTCGGACAGGTAGATCGCACTCAGGATCCCGACCGGAAGGGCGATGATAACCGTGCCGGCCACCAGGTACACGGTGCCCATAATGGCGGGGAAAATGCCGCCGGCGGTCATATGGTCGCGCGGCATGGCCGTGAGGAACTCCCAGGTCAGCGCCCGGCCGCCGCGCGCTATCAGTATCCAGACAATGGCTGTTACCGGCGCAACGATACACAGGGTTGCCACGGCGGTCAGCGCCACGGCGATGCTCTCCCCGATGCGCGGCTTGCCGCGCCGGATAGACCGCGGCGAGGTGATGGTTTCTTGCGTATCAACCATGTTTCGGCATCCTGTGCAGCGCCACATCGGCGACCAGGTTGATCGCAAAAGTGATGACGAAAAGGCACAATCCGAGCATAAACAGAGCACTGTAGTGATGGCTGTACTGGACGGTTTCCCCCATCTCGGCCGCGATGGTCGCCGTCATGGTTCGCACAGGCTGAAGCAGCGTGTACGGGAGAACGTTAACCATCTTGCCGTCTATCATCTTTGTCTGCGCAAATGCGTTTCCCGTGACCATCAGTACCGTCATCGTTTCACCGATGGCCCGCCCCACGCCCAGCATCGTGGCGGCCACGATTCCAGGGCGTGCCGCCGGCAAGAGCACGCGCCAGACCGTCTGCCAGCGGGTGGCGCCCAGAGCCAGGCTCCCGCTCGCGTAGTCCTTTGGAACCGACGTAAGCGCGTCTTCCGCGATACTCACGATCGTCGGAAGGGCCATGAAGGCCAGCATGATGCTACCGGTGAGGGCGACGGACCCGCTCTCCAGGTGGAAAAACTTTTGCAGGAACGGGCCAAGCGTGACAAGGCCGATGAATCCCACAACAACCGACGGCACCGCCGCGACCATCTCAATGGACGGCTTCAGAAATTCGCGGAGCCGCGCCGGCGCGATGATGGCGACGTACACCGCAGCCGCCACTCCGATGGGTATCGCGAAAGCAACGGCGCCGACCGTGACCAGCGCGGACCCAATGATAAGCGGCAGAAAGCCGAACTTTCCGTCGGTGGGATACCATTCAGACCCGCTGAGCAGCGCGCCGAGACTCGTGGTCCTCAACAGCGGGAGGGCATCCCGCAAAAGGAACACGAAAATCAGGATGACCAGGATGATCGCAGTGACGCCGGCCATGCGGATGACCGCCTCGGCGGCGCGTTCGGACAACCTGCGATGTAGTGGAAAAGCCATTAGCATTCGAAGCGGTTGCGTGGGGGGGGAAGCCCCCCCCACATAGACCGGCTATTTCACGGGGACGAACTCCAGCTTGGTGACCACGCTTTGCCCTTCCGGGCTCAGCACGAAGTCAATGAACTGCTTCTCCTCACCGGTCGGTTCGCCTTTGGTGTAGAAGAAGAGCGGGCGCGAAACCGGGTAGGTCTTGTCCAGCACGGACTTGATCGAGGGAGTGACATACGGGCCGGCGGCCGTCCTGGCCACGGATACCACCTTGATACCCGCCGACTTCGCGTACCCCAGCCCCACATATCCAATGGCGCCAGGATTCGTCTTCACCTCCTGAACGATCGCCTGCGACGACTGCTGCTGCTGAGCGGACGGCGCGTATTGGATAGCGGTGTTTTTCTCGTCGCCGTTGCGCAATACGTGATTCAGGAAGAAATCGTAGCTGCCGGAACTCTTGTCGCGGCTCACTATCGTGATCTTGCCGGATGGTCCGCCGACGGCACTCCAGTCGGAGACTTTTCCGGAGAAGATATCGCCGAGTTGGGCAAAGGTGAGTTTGGCGATGGGGCTCTTCTCGTTGACGATCACGCTCAAGCCGTCCTGGGCCACCACGATTTCCTTCGGGGTAAACCCTTTGGCCTTGGCGGCCTCAATCTCGGCCGGCTTCATAGCGCGTGACGATTCGGCGATGTCCGTTGTGCCCCCAAGGAGCGCCGTGATACCGGTGCCGGAACCGCCGCCCTGCACGGAAACCGAGGGGCTGCCAGCCTTCTTGCCGAACTCTTCGGCCCACGCCTGCCCCAGATTGACCATCGTGTTGGAACCGGCCACCGTGATGCCGCCGGCGGCGGGCGCAGGGCCGGAGGACGGCGTCTTATTACCGCAACCGGCAGCCAGCATAACGGCTGTCGAAGCCAGCCCGGCGATCAGGTACTGTCGTTTCATGGGTTGATCTCCTTATGATCTACTGACATGTTGCTCAGCGACTTTGCACTTGCGCTTAAGGCGGTATTAACGTTGCCTTAAGGAGCGCTTGCGTTAGTCTGCGGCCTTATACCCCACCCCGCGTACCGTCAGAATGCGCTTCGGGGCGCCGGGGTCCAGCTCCACCTTCTGGCGGAGCCAGCGGATGTGCACGTCGAGGGTACCGCGATCCAGGAAGGTATCCCCGCCCCACACGCGGTCCAGCAGAATCTCGCGGGTTAGCACGCGGCCGCGGTTCCGAAGCAGAATCTCCAACAGGTCCCATTCCTTGGGGCTCAGGAGCGTCTGGACACCGCTGACCGTGAGTTCGTGGCGCGCGATATCCATCGATAGCCCCTCCGCGGTTAGAATCTCGTCCGCGGTGGCGGGCTGTCCGGTTCTGCGCAGAATCGCGCGCACCCGAGCTACGACTTCGCGGGTTGAAAAGGGCTTGGACACATAGTCGTCCGCACCGAGTTCGAGACCGAGCACGCGATCGAACTCTTCGGCGCGAGCGGTGAGGATGAGTATGGGCAGCGTCGAACTCTTTCGGACCGCCCGGCAGACCTCCCAGCCGGACACGCCGGGCAGCATGAGGTCCAAAATGATCAGGCTGGGTGGGCGGGAGCGGACGACCGCCAGCCCCGCTTCACCGTCTGCGGCGGTTTCCACCAGGAAACCTTCCTGGCGCAACGCCCACGCGACGCCATCCGCGATCGCTTGCTCGTCTTCGATGATGAGAATGGTTTCAGACATAATTCGGCTCATTGGGGCGCCACGGGGAGGCGCACGGTGAATACGGATCCGCGACCCGGAGTACTGTCCACTTCTACGCCTCCGCCGGCGGTTTCCGCGAGATGTTTGACAATGCTGAGGCCCAGGCCCGTGCCGCCCAGTTCTCTGGAGCGCGCGCGGTCCACCCGGTAAAATCGCTCGAATATCCGCGTTTGGTGCTCGGGCGGGATCCCGATCCCGTGATCCGTAACGCGAACCTCTACAAAACCGCCGCTTTCTCTGCCGGACACTTCAACCGCTCCCCCGGACGGCGAGTATTTTACGGCGTTTTCCACGAGGTTGGTGATGATTTGCCGCACGGCTTCTGGGGTAGCGAACGCGCGGAGCATGTGCGGGACCGTCACCAATATCCGGATGTCCTTCGCCTCGCGAAGGTGCTCCAGTTCGTTCGCCACTTCGGAGGCGATCGAGCTGACGTCAACAGCCTCGAAGGACAGCGGCTGGCCGGATTCGGCGCGTGCCAACACCAGCAGATCGCCCAGCAACGCCACGAGCCGCCTCGTGGAGTCGAGGATGTGTTTCAGGAAATGCCGGGCAACCGTTGGATCGTCCAGCGCGCCGTCGAGGAGATTCTCCGCCATCGTCTGAATCCCGGAAACCGGGGTCCTGAGCTCATGGCTCACGTTGGCGACGAAGTCTTTGCGCACCCGTTCCAGGTGAACGCGATCCGTGATGTCGTGAAGAACCGCCACGGCTGCCTGTGACGGCCCTTCACCGGCGGCACTCACGACGGCACGAATCTGGCGAGGGTTCGGGAACAGGAGCTCAATGTCGGTGTAGTGTGTTGCGCCGGAATCCAGCGCACGGTGGATAGCGGCGTCGAGTGGCGCACTCATCGTGCATTCGATGACGGTTCTCCCACTAGAGTCGGGACCGCATTCCTCGAAGAGTCCCCGGGCGGCCCTGTTCACCATTTGAACCCGGGCAGCGCGATCCACCACCAGCACTCCGTCGGCCATCGTGTCCATGACGGCCTGCAGATGCGCTCGCTCGGATTCCGCGCGCTCGGCTCTCTCGTTCGCGGACGAAAGGAGCCCGGAGAAGGTCTCGGCCAGGTCCTTCCATTCGTCACGAGAAGCGACGCGCGGCCCGCGGGCGGAAGGCCTGCGAGACCACTCCAGCAACGCTTCCAGCGGAGCGCCCACCCGCGCCGAGACCCACCATGCGCCGGCGATCCCTACAACGGCCACGACGGCAATGGCGCCGTACAACCCCATAGCGAGATCCGCAATGAGCGCCGCGCCGGCGGCTGCCAATGTCAGAGCAAGCACGCTCGCGAATACCATCCAGCGTATCGAGTGGAAGAGGCGCATAGGGTGAATCCGATTCAATACACTTACTTGCAGTGCAGGTTGGCCTTCATACCGTGGGTGAATTCGTTATCCTTCACGAAATCCGTCAGGCTGAAGTCGCCGGACGGAACCGACAGTGTCAGGTCTGTCGATGCGCCGGGCTCGAGCCGCGGCGTTTTGCGATCTACGGATGGCCCCTCAAGATAAATCCCGTGCGGTTGTTTCCCGGTGTTGCGCATCTTCAGGGTAACGGTGCCGGCTTGGACCGCGGCGGGCTCCACCGTGATATTCCATTCCTTAATTGTAACCGTTACGGTAGCTCCTGAACCTGCTACCAGGGCCGCGGGCGCCGCTGAATTCGATGGCCCCGAGCCCACGGGCTTGCCGCAGCCCGCCAATCCAAACGTCAGCCCTGCAAGGGCTATCAATGTGCGTGACTTCATATCTTCTTAACTCTCCTTCGCACCTTATCGTGCGGCGGGAAACGCCCGAATGGCAACGGCATGCAGGCGCTTTAACCATGCGTTAATGCTATCTGAATACACCTTAAGACGTCCGCAAGACTCCCAAAAGGTGGGCCCCATAGGGTTAAGGGCAGGGGCCACACCATTTTCTACCGGCTCCCCCACCCCTCAAAAGGAGACGAACTTGAGGAAGTACGCTACTATTGCGGCGCTGACGCTAGGGGCAGCTCTGTTCCGGCCGGCGCTGGCGCAAACGAGCGACGTTGCGCCCGATCACTGGGCCTACAAGGCGGTTCAGGATCTTGCATCCAAGGGGCTTGTTCTGGGATACCCGGACGGCAAATTCCTGGGCCCGCGGACACTCACCCGCTACGAAATGGCAGCCATCGTCAAGCGCGTTGTGGACCGGCTGGAAAACAAGCCCGAACCCACAACCCCCGCCGTAACACCGACAACGCCCGCCCCGCCCCCCCCGTCGGCATCACCGGAGGACCTTGCCGAAGTCCGCAGACTCGTTGAGGAATACAAGACAGAGTTGACGGTGTTGGGCACGGACCTGGCCGGCATCAAGACGCGGCTCGACGATCAGGACGGCAAGCTCACAGCGCTTGAGGAAGCCATCAACGATCCTGAAGGCCCCGTTCAGGCAACCGCCACCGACGTGGCCGGCCTGAAGAAACTGGCGATCACCGGGTTCACCCAGTTCTGGGGGCAGACCCGCTCCGACAGCAAGAGCGGTATTCAGCCCGGCGGAGTTCAGGGCAACTACGATGGTTTCGTGATGCGCCGCGCCCGCCTGAAAGCAACCTACACCGCACGCGACAATAACCAGTATGTGCTGCAACTTGCCGCTGACCGAGGCAACGCGGTGACTATGCGCGACGCCTACATGTCTTTCCCCCTGAAGCGCGCCACCAGCCTGGACCAGCCCCTCACCCTGACGGCCGGCCAGTTCAACATTCCGTTCGGATATGAGATTGGCCAGAGCGACACGGATCGCGAATTCCCCGAGCGCAGCCGCGGCGAAGGCATCATTTTCAGCGGCGAACGCGACCGCGGCCTTCAGGTGAACGGCTCACTGGGCAATCGGGCCCTCCAGTACTGGCTCGGCGTCTTCAACGGCGGCGGGATCGGCGATACCGGTCCGACCACCTATGTTGACCAGAACTCCCACAAGGACCTTTCCGCGCGCCTCCTTTACGCTCCGCCAACAGGCACGCTGGAACTTGGCGTATCCGCTTACGCCGGTAAGTCCAACGATCCCAATGGAACATCCACCACGGCGGGCAAAGTGTACAGCGACCACGACCGGACGCGCTATGGCGCCGAACTGCGCTTCTACGGTATTCCCGAAACCGCCATCAAGGGCGAATACGTCGTCGGCAAGCAGTATAACTCCTGGAACAACTCCACGTCCTCCAACTTCGATTCAACCAACTTCCGCTACTGGTACGGGCAGATAACCCGCAACATCGGGATGAAAACGGCCGTCGCCGTTCGCTACGACAGCTACGACCCTAATACGAACGAACCGATCGCGGGCACCCCGTTGTCCAACTTCGTGGCCATTCCGACGCTGGGCTTCCTGGTTCAGCGCACGATCAACCCCAACACCAAGTTCACGGTGGCTTACGAAATGCCGCGCCTGCCTGATCCCAAGAACGGGACGCCCAGGCCCAAACAGAACCTGCTTACCACTCAGTTCATGTTGAAGTTCTGAGTCGAGCGGGCAACAGAAGGGAAAGATGATGAAAGTCAACAAGATGATGATGGTCGCGGCAGGGTTTGCCGCCCTGACAATACCCGCGGTCGCCGGCGTCACGTTGAAGGGATCCGACACGATTCTGCCGCTGGCCCAGGCGCTGGCTGAACAATACCAGGCCAGTCACAAGAACGCCGATGTTTCGGTTACAGGCGGCGGGTCCGGGGTCGGAATCACCGCGCTGGTCAACGGCAACACCGACATCGCGGACGCCTCGCGGCCGATCCAACCGAAGGAGTATGACCAGGCGAAGGCCAAAGGATTCATCCCGAAGGCGACCCGGGTCGCCAAGGATGGCATCTGCGTCATCACCAATAAGAGCACCGGCGTCAACGAGCTGACCATGAAGCAGATCGGCGGGATTTACTCCGGCCGCATCAGCAACTGGAAGGAAGTCGGCGGACCCAATCTGCGAATCGTCGTTGTCGGCCGCGACTCCTCTTCGGGCACCTATGGCTTCTTCAAGGACACCCTGTTCCCCGGCCAGCCGTACCGGAGCGATATGCTGGCTATGCCGAGCAACAACGCGATCGCCCAGGTCGTCTCCCGCGATGCCGGAGCGATCGGATACATCGGCCTCGCCTACTACGAGAAATGGTCCGGCAAGGTGAAGGCGGTTGCCGTAAAGGAAGGCGCCAAGGCGATCCTGCCCAGCACCGGCACCGTATCCGACGGCTCCTATCCGCTGTTCCGCTACCTGTTCATGGTGACGCGCGGCAGCGCATCGGGCGAAGTAGCCGATTTTCTGAAGTTCGCGCAGAGTTCCGAAGGCCAGAAGATCGTCTCCAAAGTCGGATACGTTCCGCTGAGATAAGCCTCGCTATGAGGGCTGGGGGAAGCACGCCTTCCCTCAGCCCTCGCCTCTCAGCACTCAGCCCTCCGCCCTCAATCCCTCACCCCGATCGCGGCGAGCAGTTTCTCCAGGGCATTGAAGTCCACCGGTTTGACGAGGTGGTGCCGGAAGCCGGCTTCGCGCGATCTTCGCTGGTCGTCCTCCTGGCCGTATCCCGTTAGCGCCACCAGTGTGGCTTTTGGCAGCAGATGGTTCTCGCGGAGGCTCCTCGCGACCTCGTAACCATCTATTCCCTGCAGCCCGATGTCCATCAGCACGACGTCCGCGTCCGATGTCCGAGCGAGGGCCAACGCTGCCTGCCCGTCGTGTGCCAACTGGACCTCATAACCCCACAGCTCCAGGATCTCCGCGAGTGTGCGGGCAACGTCAAGGTTGTCCTCTACGAGCAGGATGCGGCGCCTGGCTGACCCCGTGGAGCGCCCTGGTTTGGCGGGCTGCGGTTGATCCGCCGGAGGCGAGCCCTGCACGGGAAGCCGGATGACAAACTCCGCACCTTTGCCGATACCTTCGCTCCGCGCCGTAACCGAGCCACCGTGCAACTGTACGAGGTTCTTCGCGACGGTCAGTCCGATGCCGAGACCGCGCTGGTCCCGATCCAGCGCCCTGTCCCCCTGCGCGAACAGGTCGAAGACGTTCTCCAGCATGTCCGCCGAAATACCCACGCCTGTGTCCTGAACGCGCACGATGCACTCCGGCCCTTCCCCGTCTACCGTCACCGCGATTCGCCCTCCGGGTTCCGTGTACTTGGCCGCATTGGAAAGGAGATTGGACAAAACCTGCGCCATCCGCACCGGGTCCGCCCAGACATACAACGGCAGTTCCGGCATGCGCACGTCGATCACGTGGCGGCGCGCATTGATCAGAGGCTGGGCGGTCTGGACCGCCTGGCTCACGATCGGGCGAATATCGATGTTTTCGCGTCGCAGTTCGATCTTGCCCTGAGTGATACGGGAAACATCAAGGAGGTCGTCAACGAGTCGGGCCATATGGTGCGTCTGCCGCTCGACGACCTCCAGCGTCCGCTGAAGCGACGGATCCGCGTTGCCATGCAAGCGGATCAATTCTCCCGCGTTCGAGATGGCCGCCAAGGGGTTCCGAAGCTCGTGGCCCAGCATCGCGAGAAACTCATTCTTCGCTGTGTCCGCGAGCTGAACTTTCTGGTACAGCCGTGCGTTGTCAACCGCAACGGACGCCCGTCTCGCGAGCTCGGTGGCCAGTTCTCGATCCGATTCCGTGAAGATGCGCTCCGACTCCGACGCCATGAAGGAGATGACGCCAAAGACCCGGCCGCGGGCTCGCAGCGGCACGGAAATCGCCGACAGCGGGTTGACGATGTGCCAGGCGTCTCGAAGACTGTCGTTGGCTTCAGCGGCGGCGACATCCGCATCCGTAATCTGCGGGCGAATGAGTGGGACGCCGGATTCGAGCACCGCCCGGACGGGGTGCGGAACGTGAGGAGGGGTCACGGCACTTCGCGCCAGTTCCTTCAGCGCCCGCTCTTTATCCGGATCGATATGGGCAAACGAGGTGATGTGGATGGCGTCCGCGTCATCCACCGTGTGAATAGTGCAGCAGTCCGCAAGGAACGGGACAGCGATGCGGGTCAGGTTATCCAGTGTCGTCGAGTAGTCCAGCGACGTCGCGAGCGTTTCGCTGGCTTCGACAAGGAATCGCAACGCCTGTTCGGCCCTCGTGCGCTCGGACATGTCCACCATCGAGCCGATCATCCGGATGGCGCGGCCCTGCGAGTCCCGCATGATATAGCTGCGGTCGAGGATGCTCGCCCACGTACCGTCCCCCCTCCGAAATCGGTATTCGCCGGACCAGTACGACCCGCCGCCGTTTACGGTCTGCCAGACCTGCTCTACAATCTGCTCACGGTCGTCCGGATGCGTCCCTTCGAACCACCACCGGCCATCGAGACTCGCGCTGCCGGGAGGATACCCGAGGACGGTTGTAACGGCGTTGCTGTGATGCAGCTTCCCCGTGAGCAAATCCCAGTCCCAGATAATATCATTGGTCGCGCGCTCCACGAGGCTATAACGCTCTTCGCTCTCTCGAAGCGCCTGCTCCGCCAACTTGCGCGCAGTGATGTCGATATTGACTCCGCGGACGCCCGCTTTGGAGCCATCTTCATCGTAGATGACGACGGATGTCGCCTCGATCCACACAACGCGGCCATCGCTGGCGATGCAGCGGAACTGGCTGACACCCCCATTCCCCGAGTTATACGAATCCCAGGCTTCACGCTGCGCTCGCTCGCGGTCGTCAGGGTGAACCAGGGTCACCCAGAAACCGTCCGGATCCAGCCATACGGCCGGCGGGTAGCCCAGCAAGCCTTCCGCGAAGGCGCTGACATAGTTGATCCGCTGCCGAGATTCGTCGGGCTCGTTCCAGAATTCCCACACGATCGCCGGCACCCGCTCCAGGAGGTTGTCGAGCCTTTGCCGCTCTTTTCGAATCTGGTCAAACAGGATGCGGACGCCTTCTTCGGCGCGAGTCCGTTCGGTTACATCTTGCACGACCACAAACCGGGCGGGGCGGCCGGCATGGACGATACTGTGCGACGTAATCTCGACATCGAGGACACTACCGTCCTTGCGGCGATGGCGCCACTCGCCCTGCCGGATCGTTCTGGGATCGGTCGATGAGACGACCTTGAGCATGGCGGGAACGTCTTCGGGGGGGCGGATATCAGCGATGGTCATGCCCAGGAGCTCATCGCGCGTGTAGCCATACAGCCGGACCGTCGCTTCGTTCACCGACACAAACCGGAGCGATTCCTGGTCGTAGACGAACATCGGCGACGGGCTGTCGGCGAAGAAACGGGAGAACGGCCCTTCGGAGGCAGCGGAGACTTCGGTTTTTTGGGAATCGGATTGATCCATAGGTCACCCTTGGGTTCGCGGATGACACAGCCCTCCACTGGACGCCAAACCCCGATTGCCGCGAACGCTCTATTGCGTTCCATGATAGGCCAGCCCGGTCACTCGGTCAACACGATAGAGTCATACATTGGGCCTATAATGGAACAATCGAACTGCGCAGGCTGATGAAGGGTACAGGAAGTATGAACTCCCAGCCGTTCCTGAATATCGCACTGGACGCCGCCGGCCTCTCCGCCCCGCTTGGGCACGATATCCGCTGGCTAGATGCCGCACTGGGAGATGTCCTGACCGAACACGAAGACCCATCGGTGATGCGAGTCGCGAGGGGTTTGTATGCATGCGAGGACACGGGCGACCCCGGCACTCTTCTCTCGCGAATCCCGGAGCTCAGGGACCCGATCACCGTCCAACGGGTGCTTCGCGCGTTCACGGTCTTCTTCCAACTCCTGAACACCGCGCAGCAGAAAGAGATCGTCCGGGTGAACCGCGAGCGCGAAGCACACGCGGGAGTGGCCCCTCGCCCCGAGTCAATCGCGGACGCAGTCCGTGTGCTCGCCGAAGCCGGTGTATCCGCCCAGGAGATGCAGGCTACTCTCCTCAGGACCGATATCTGCCCCACCCTGACCGCCCATCCAACCGAGGCGCGCCGGCGGTCGGTGCTCGACAAGCTGCAGGCCGTCGCCGAGGCGCTCGCGGTGGAAGCGGGAGCGGACAGGCTATGGTCCGGACCGCTGGCGGCTCACGGACAGGCGGAGAGCGACCTGCGCCGCGCGCTCACGGAACTCTGGCAGACAGACGAACTCCGGTCCACTCCCCTGACTGTCGAAGACGAGGTTCGGAATGTGCTCTATTACCTCGAACACACGATTCTGGACGTCGTGGCGTGGCTGCATGAGGACGTCAAAGCTGCCCTGACCCGATACTATCCCGGCGGAGCCTTCGAGATCCCGCCGTTTCTGACGTACCGATCGTGGGTTGGCGGTGATAGAGACGGCAATCCGAACGTCACCGCCGACGTGACCTGGCGAACCCTTCTGAGCCATAAACGGGTGGGCCTGGGGGCGTGGAGGCAGCGATGCGCCGCTCTTCAGGGCGAGCTGACGCAAAGCCTGCGCCAAACGCCGGTCTCACCGGAGCTGCTGGATTCCATTGCGTCCGACCGGGAAGCGGTGGGGAGCCTGCCCGAGTCCGAGCGTCGGTTCGCGTTGGAGCCATACGCCCTCAAACTGGCCTACATGCAAGTCCGCCTGGATGCCGCGATGGACCATCTCGATGGGCTGGAGGATTTCCGCGCCGAAGGCCCCGCATTTGTGCCCCGTCCGCCGGCGTATTCTTCAGCCGATGAACTCCTGGATGACCTCCGCCTCATCCAGCGCAGCCTCCGCGCGAACCGGGCGGCTGTTCTCGCCGACGAGGGGCCATTGGCACGCCTCGTCGCGCAGGTCGCCACTTTCGGATTTCACCTCGTTTCTCTCGATGTCCGCCAGCACAGCGACGAGCATTCCGCGGTCCTTGAGGAGATACTCGGCGTTGCGGGCGTTCTTCCGCCGGGCCGGACCTACGGGTCGTTGGACGAGGGCGAACGCGTTCGGCTGCTGACGGCGGAACTATCCCAACCGAGGCCGCTCCTGCTGCGCGACTGGTCGGGCTCCGATCGAGCGCGAAATGTCCTTGAGGTCTTCGAGGTGATCCGTCACGCGCAGCGGTATCTTTCACGCCAGGCGGTGACCGCTTACGTGATCAGTATGACCCACGGCGTGAGCGACATTCTGGAGGCCCTGCTCCTTGCGCGAGAGGCCGGACTGCTGCGCTGGAGCCTCCTCGGCGACAGCCTGGAGATGGAAAGCGATTTGGATATCGTGCCGCTGTTCGAGACTATCGACGATCTCAACAGTTGCGACAAGCTGATGCGCTCGTTGTTCTCCAATCGCGCCTACCGCAAGCATCTGACCGCCCGCGCGGCGTTCCAGGAGATCATGCTCGGCTACTCCGATAGCAGTAAGGACGGCGGATACCTCGCAGCCAACTGGGCGCTTCATGCCACGCAATCGCGCCTCGCCTCAACATGCCGGAAGGCCGGAATACAACTCCGCCTGTTCCACGGCCGCGGCGGCACTGTGGGCCGGGGGGGCGGGCGCGCAAACCAGGCGATCTTGTCACAGCCGGCGAGAAGCTCAAACGGGCGCATTCGGTTCACCGAGCAGGGTGAGGTGGTGTCCTACCGCTACAGCCTGCCTCCGTTCGCCCACCGCCACCTTGAGCAGATCGCCAACGCGGTCCTGTTGTCATTCGGGCATCCCCGTCAACGTTTGCACGCGCGCAGCGAGTGGCACAATGCCGCTGAACTGCTGGCCGGGGAATCGCGCCGGGTGTATCGAGAGCTAGTTTACGACGACCCCGAGTTCTGGGATTTCTACACTCAGGCAACGCCCATCGCCCATATCGGCGGGCTATCGATCGGATCGCGGCCGGCCCGCCGCCCGGGCGGACGCGGCAGCGGTATCGACGACCTGCGCGCCATACCCTGGGTCTTCGCCTGGGTTCAGAGCCGCTACGGAGTACCCGGCTGGTACGGAGTGGGAAGCGCGCTGCAATGGTATGCCGACCGGCAGCCCGACGGCCTCCAAACGCTGCGTGCGATGTACAAGGGCTGGCCGTTCTTCCGAACGCTCATTGACGATCTGCAGTTGGAACTGCTTCGGGCACACATGCCAACGGCCGCCATGTACGCCGCCAGCGTGCGCCCATCCTCGCTTGGCCAACGCATCGATGGCGTGATCGAACGGGAATTCGCCCTCACCCGCGACTGGGCGCTGCGAATCACCGGCGCTCCCGAACTGCTCGAATACGCGCAAGCCGTTCGCACGATGGTGTCGATTCGAAATCCCATCGTGATGCCGCTGAACCGGCTGCAAGTTGCTCTGATGGAAAGCTGGGGACAGCTGGCATTCCTGTCCGACGACGAAGAGGGCACCGCGTGGCGCGACGCCGTGATGTTGAGCATCGCCGGTGTTGCGGCGGGGATGCAGAGCACAGGCTAGCGCCCCGGATTAGGCCTTCGGAAGCGTTACCGTCACCTTCGTTCCCTGCCCCACCGCGCTCTCGAAGGCGATGGAGCCGCCGTGTGCTTCCACGATGCCCTTGCAGATGGACAGGCCCAAGCCGGAGCCGCCGCTAGGGCGTGTGCGGGATGGGTCCACCCGATAGAACCGCTCTCCAAGATGCGGGAGATGTTCGGCGGGAATCCCGGACCCCGTATCGGAGACAGTCACGCGAACAATGTCCCTCTCCGCTTGTGCGCTTGCTGTGATGGTTCCATCCGCCGGAGTGTAGCGGATGGCGTTTTCGATCAGGTTGGCGAACACACGGACCAACTCATCCTGGCACCCCAGTACACACAGCGATACGTCTGGAGCGTCCAGGTTCACCTGTGGTCCATCGCCGCGTGGCGTCGACGCGATAGCGCCCAGCAGTATCTCGCGGATGGGCAGCGCCGTCTTCTCCTTGCCCAACTGCCCCGCATCCGAGTGGGCCAGGACCAGCAGGTTTTGTACGAGACTGGCGGCGGTATCGGCTGCGCGGTTGATTTCGTCCATCGCCTGATGGTAGTCATCGGGCGAGGGATTGCCGGATAGGGCCAGTGACGTATTGGCCTTGATGATGGTCAGCGGCGTGCGCAATTCGTGCGATGCGTCCGCGGTGAATCGGCGTTGTTCGCTGAAAGACTCGTCCAGACGGCTGAGCATGGCGTTGAAAGTGCTGGACAATTCCGCGAACTCATCCGTGCCGGTCACGGGGAGGCGTTCCGATAGATCTTGCGCGCTGATGCGCCCGGCCGTTTGCGTAAGGCGCCGCACGGGCGCGAGCGCCCTTCCGGTGAGAAGGGCTCCGCCGAGGCCCGCCCAAAGCAGCGCGACCGGGATGAGGGTCAAAAGGGCGCGGTTGACGCCCTCCATGGCGTTGTCCACATCGTCGAGGGGCGTCGGTATCTGAACCACGCGGTCGACCCGCCCGCTTGGAGGAATCGGCACGGACAAGACCCTGATCCGTCCGTCTTCCGCCTGAATCGTCGAGTAGACCCGCCGTCCGCCGCGCGCAGTCGAAGCCGCGGCTTTGTCCCACGGCTCGTGCGCTTCCGGTGGAAAAATGGCGGCGCCGGTCAGGTCGATCACTCGCGCCCGATACCGGCTGGAGCGCCCCGCGGGCCCGCCGCCCAGTCCCGGACCGAGCATCGGTCCGCCGCCGCGGCGCAAACGCGCATCGGGTGGTCGATCCTCGGGGGGAGGCCCGAGGTCCGGTCCGCCCCGTCCATCCATGCGTCCGCCATCGGGCGGCCCACCTCGACCATCGCGAAGCCCCGGCGGACGAAGGAGCGGTCGCGCCATGCGGTCGAGTTCGCGGTCGACAGACGCAAGCATCGTGGCCCGTACGGTGTACTGGATGAAGCCTCCCAGCACGCCCAGCATCACGGCCAGCGTGACGATGTTCCAGACGATCAGCTGCGTACGTACCGAGCGCCAGCCCAGTCTCCGCCCGGAACCGGTGGGGGCTTTCATCCCGCTGCCTCCGTCCCTTCCGGTCTCCGCAATGCGTACCCGAAGCCGCGAACGGTGTGGATCAGGCGGTCCGCGTGTCCGTTGTCAATCTTCTTCCGAAGGAGACCGATGTAGACGTCCACCGTGTTCGAATATGACTCGTCGTCGCCCCAGACATTTTCCTGGATGATCTCCCGGGTGAGCACCTGACCTTCGTTGGCGGCGAGCGCTTCCAGCAAATCATATTCGCGCCTGCTGAGCATGATCTCCACGCCTGCGCGCGTCACCCGCCGGCGCCCGGTATCCACTTCGAGGTCCGCCACCTGGAATACGCGCGAGCGGTGCACCTTATCCCGTCGAAGAAGGGCACGCATACGCGCCAGCAACTCCGAAAAATCGAATGGCTTTGGCAGGTAGTCGTCCGCCCCTATATCCAGCCCGTGGACGCGATCCTGAACGGTGCCGCGCGCGGTCAACATCAGGATGGGAGTTTGAACACAATTTCTTCGAAGCTCTTCGCACACCGTCCAGCCATCCATCTTCGGCAGCATCAAATCGAGCACAATCAGGGCGTGGACTCCCTCCATTGCCGCGTCGAACCCGGCCCGGCCGTCCTCCGCGGTATCCACAACGAACCCCGCCTGCTCCAAGCCGCGCTTGACGACCCGGAGGATCGCGGTTTCATCTTCTATGACCAGCACCCTCATCGAATACCTCCCGCCGTTCCACGCCGGCGAATCCGCCCGCCACCTCGATGATACACCCGGCACGTGAAAACCAAATGAAAACCCGCATAGGAATCGAAGCCGCCGCGCCTTCAGGAATTCCGGACGGAACCTCACCAAAATACTTTTTGGAGGCTGCGGGTTTTCACGTTCATTTCATAACCCTTCGGTATCATCGTAGTGTCAGGAAGCGGAGACGATGGAGTCTCCAATCGAATCCTGACGGAGACGAAGGAGGGTATGACGATGCAGAGCAGATTTGGAAAGATCGGAACGGTGCTCGTCGTGATGGGACTGACAGCAATCGCCGTGGGAATCGCCGTGGCGCAGGGCCCACGCGGTGGGGGGCGCCGCATGGGTCCAGGCATGGGTCGGCCCATGGGCGGCGGCCAGGTCATGACGGCGGCGAACGCTCCCGTTCAATCTCTGGAATCGGCGCTTAACCTGACAGCTGGCCAGAAAACGCAGATTCTGGCCATTCAGCAGGCGTTTCGCCAAGCTGTTCGCGAACAAATGCCTCCGCCGCCTGCTGACGGCAACGGCCCGCCTGACCCCGCGACCATGAATGCGATGATGAAGAAGGTACAGGCGCTTGACAAGACATACAGCAACCAGGTCGTAGCGGTCCTGACTGCTGACCAGAATAAGCTCCTGACCCGCTTCCTTAACGATGCAAACGACTTTCGGCTGGTGCGCATTCCGCCTCCGGCGATCCCGCTTCTAAAACTCACGGACGATCAGCGGGCCAGCATCCACGCCATCGCAGTGAAGGCCAGGACGGCCCTCGATGCGATCTTCAACCAAACGCCCAGTGACAATCAGATAGGACCGGATCGTGCCGCCATGGCGCAGATAACGCGCAGCGCCCACGAATCCGCGCTCGCCGTGCTGACCGCTGATCAAAAGGCGATTGTCGCCAAGTTCAATACCGGTCGCCCCGGCGGCCCGGACGGCGGTCAGATGGGGCCGCCCGACGGCGGTCGCCGCGGTGGCCCTGGCGGCGGCGGCCGGATGGGCCCGCCTCCGGGTGGTCCTGATGGCGGACCGATAGGGCCTCCTCCGGGTGGACCTGACGACGGGCAGATGGGGCCTCCTCCGGGTGGTCCTGATGGCGGACCCGTGGGCCCGCCCCCGGGAGGAGACGGCGGCGGATTCTAGCCAGCGCAGACTGGTTGAGCGAGAGGGGGGGGCCCCCAA
>DASXVS010000073.1 GCA_036504095.1 Armatimonadota bacterium
ATACGCCAGTCTCTTGGCGAGACCTTTCTTCGCCAACACGCTGCTGATTGCGCTCGTCAACGTCGTCTTGCCGTGGTCCACGTGACCGATCGTTCCGATATTCACGTGCGGCTTTGTTCGCTCAAACGCCTGCTTGGCCATGAGTTGGGTCTCTCCTCTTCACGACATACCGTCGTTGGTGAATTGCCGGGCCGTAATCCGGCGGCCATCCTGGCCCCGGCACTACAGTCGCGCGCGGTAAAGGGATGACGGGTTCATTTGGCCGGCCGTACCCTCGCGGGCGCCCCGGCGATGAGTCCGTCATCCCTGCATGGAGCCGCCGGTGGGAATCGGACCCACGACCTCTTCTTTACCAAAGAAGTGCTCTACCACTGAGCTACGGCGGCAGTTGGATGTGAGAAGTGGGATATGAGAAGTTGGACTTGCTGTCCTACTTCCAACGTCTCACTTCTCATTTCCAGTTTGGTTAGAAGTTGGATGCTAGACGTTGGACCGGTCTGATCCAACTTCTAACCTCCAACTTCCAACGTCCAGTTTGGTGGGCCGGGTTAGATTCGAACTAACGTAGCTTCCGCAATGATTTTACAGACCATTCCCTTTAGCCACTCGGGCACCGACCCATATCTTATTCAGTTGTACGGTTGCCCGCCGGAGATAACCGTCGGACTGGAGCCGGCGATAGGATTCGAACCCACGACCCGCTGTTTACAAAACAGCTGCTCTACCCCTGAGCTACACCGGCGACGCTCCGGGCCGCAGGCTTGTAACCCGGCCCGCAAACGTTTCCATTATAAGAGAAATCGCTAGTGGTGTCAAACAGAAGGAGCCCCAATTCGTGACCCAAACTCAGCGCGAAGCCGCGCTCAACAGGCTTATCCTCGCCCTCGATGTCCCCACGCTTGACGATGCCGTGGAGTGGTATCATCGTATGGCCCCGCGTTTCGGCTGGTTCAAGGTGGGGTTGGAGCTATTTAGCGCTCACGGCCCGGCGGTTTTCGACCGCATCCCGCCCGAGCGCGTTTTCCTCGACGTAAAGTACCACGACATCCCGAACACCGTGGCCGGCGCTTCCAGGGCAGCCGCGAAGCTGGGCGTCTGGATGTTCAACGTCCACGCGGCGGGGGGTTCCGCGATGCTCAAGGCCGCCAGGCAGGCCGCTGATGCCGGGTCGCAGTCCATCGGCGCCGCTCCACCGCTTCTCATCGCGGTGACCGTCCTCAGCAGCATCGACGAGACCGTGTTGCGCGGCGAGATGGGGGTGGCGAGGGCGATTGACGAACAGGTGCTGGCGATGGCGCGGCTGGCCCAGGACAACGGCCTCGACGGCGTCGTTGCTTCCGCTCCGGAAGTGGCGCGCATCCGGGAGGCTTGCGGGCCCGATTTTGTGATCATGACGCCGGGTATCCGCCCCTCCGGAGCGCCATTGGGAGACCAGAAGCGGGTGATGACGCCGGCCGAGGCAATCCGCGCCGGTTCCACCTACCTTGGCATCGGGCGCCCGGTCACCGCCGAGGCGGACCCCGAATCCGCGGCGGAAGCGATCCTCGAGGAAGTGGCGCAGGCGATGCAAACGGGTTAGAATGATCGCATGCCAGCAAAGGAGCGTAAGCGTGATGTCAAGCACCGCCGACCACAACATGCCCACCGGCGAAGATGAGTTGATGCTCTGTGATTCCAAAGCGCGCCTGGCCCGCGCCGCGGACGTGATGGGGCTCGAACCGTGGCTGGCCCGCGTGCTGGGAGCCATGGAGATGGAGTTCATCACGGATTTCCCGGTGCGGATGGATGATGGCGATATCCGCATCTTTCACGGGTACCGCGTGCATCACAACGGCGGGCGCGGCCCATTCAAGGGGGGCGTACGCTATCACCCGCGCGTTTCCCTCCACGATATGCGCGCGATGGCGATGCTGATGACGTGGAAGTGCGCGATCATCAACGTTCCATTCGGCGGGGCAAAGGGCGGCGTGGTTTGCGACCCTCATATCCTGAGCGTTCGCGAGCTGGAAGGCATCACGCGGCGGTTCACGACGGAACTCACCCCCGTCTTCGGGCCGAACAAGGATATACTGGCGCCCGACGTGGGCACCGGCCAGCGCGAAATGGCCTGGATCGCCGACACGTACAGCATGAACAAGGGGGTGACGACGCTTTCGTGCGTGACCGGCAAGTACCCGAATCTCGGCGGATCGCTGGGGCGACGGGAAGCCACCGGCCGCGGCATTGCAGTGGTCTCCGACTGCGCCTTGGGCGAGATGGGAAGCGGCCTTAAGGGGAGCGACGTTGTTGTGCAGGGTTTCGGCAGCGTGGGGCAGAGCGTCGCCGCCGCATCGGCCGCGCTGGGCGCGAAGGTGATCGCGGTTTCCGATTCTTCCGGCGCCGTGTTCAACCCCGCGGGGTTGGACGTTACAGCGCTCATCAAGCATCATTCGAAAGGCGGGTCGGTACCGGATTTTCGGGGCGGCGAGGCGATGACCAACCCGGAGATGCTGGCACTCCCTTGTGACGTGCTGGTGCCCGCGGCGATGGAGAACCAGATCACCGGAACGTCCGCCGCGCGGGTCCGGGCGAGGCTGATCGTCGAGGGGGCGAATGGCCCGGTGACGTCCGAGGCGGATACCGTGCTGGCTGAACGAGGCATAACGGTTGTGCCGGACGTCCTGGCCAACGCGGGCGGCGTGCTGGTCAGTTACTTCGAGTGGGTGCAGGATATCAGCCAGTTGTTCTGGACCCTGGAACAGGTCAATGACAGCCTGGACAGCCGGATGCGCGAGACCTACGCCACGGTTTCGACCATCGCCAGGAAACTGCGGCTAGATATGCGCACGGCCGCGCTCACATTGGGAGTTGGCAGAGCGGCGGACGCGCTCCGCATGCGCGGCCTTTACCCATAGCCGACCGATGAGCGAGACAGGCGTGCGGCCCGTCCGAGGAGACGGACCGCACGCCTGTTGTCCAGTAACGGGGCGACGGAAATCCTACAGGTTCTGGCTAAGCGCGTACAGCGCCGCCTGGGTGCGGTCGCGAACGCCGATCTTGTCGAAGATGTTGTGCAGGTGCGTCTTGACCGTTTTCTCTTCCACGAACAGGCGCCCGCCTATCTCGCGGTTGTTCAACCCTTCCGCAACGAGGCGAAGGACTTCCACTTCGCGGCCGCTGAGGCCATGGGGTGGGGGAGCGGTGGCCGCGCGCTCGCGCAGCGTCGTGAACTCCTCAAAGAGGCGGCGCGTGAGGCACGAATCCAGCAGGCACTCACCGTTTGAAACGCGACGAATCGCATCGCAGAGCGCTTCGCGGCTGACGTCCTTCAAGAGATACCCGTCCACTCCGGCGCTGATCGCGTCGAAGAGGTACTGATCGTTGTCGAACATTGTGAACAGCAGGATGCGCTGGTCTTTGTGTCGCGCCTTGATGTGCCTGGTTGCGGCCAGCCCATCCATCTGCGGCATCTTGACGTCCATCAGCAGGACATTCGGCTGCAGCGCCGCCACCAGTTCGGCGGCTTCCTGGCCGTTGCCGGCCTGACCGACTACGCTGAAACCCGGCTCCGTCTCCAACATGTTGGCCAGACCCTCGCGCAACAGCGCGTGGTCATCCGCCAGTACAATGGTTATATCTGTCGCGTTGCTCAAGGTCCCGTTCTCCTTTTGGCGCTCGCCGCGGCTGCCAGATCCACAGCGCCGCCCAGCTCCCGCCTGATCACCTTTTCGGGGTCTCTATGATCCCTTGCCTGATTTTGTGAGCGGACATCGCAGTGTTGTGAGCGTGCCCTTGCCCGATTCCGAAATTGTCGCCAGAGTAATCCCGTGCGCATCGGCGCGTTCGCGCATCGCGGCCAACCCGATCCGCCCGGCGTTCCGGGCAGAGCGGGCGATATCGGCGCCAAATCCCTTGCCCCAATCCTCCACGGTAATGGTCAGGGCCTTCTGTGTAAAATGCATTTCCATTCGCGCCCTCGCGGACCCGGAGTGCCGCTCCACGTTGATCAGCGCTTCCCTCGTAATGTGGTAGAGACCGGTTTCCAGGCTGCTGCTAAGCCGGCGGGGTTCCCCGGTGACCGTCACCTCCACGTTTACACGGCCGCGCGCCGTCACGGCGGCGCATTCGTTGCGCAGCGCCGGAACGAGGCCGAGATCGTCCAGCGACATCGGCCTGAGGCCCGCCATCACGGCCCTCAACTGGATCAGCGTTTCGCGAGCGGTCTCCTCGGCCTGATCCAGCGCCGGAATTGCGTGCGAAGGGTCAGTCTCAATCTGCCTGCGCGCCGTCTGGACACGAAAGACCAGGTTGAAAAGCCCCTGCGCCGGCCCATCGTGCAGGTCCGCGGCCACTCTCTTGCGCTCGTTTTCCTGCGCGTTCCACAATTGATGCAACACCGCCTGCAACCGCTCCCGGTGCTCGCATGCCTCGTCATAAAGCATCGTGTTTTGCAGCGCCACGGCAGCCAGGTGCCCGATCGACGTCAGCAGCGCCACATCGCCCTCGTCGAACGGCGCGCGCGCGTCCGAATTGCTGACGCTAAGGGCGCCGATGGCGCGGCCGGCATATCGTAGCGGAACGCACACGGCGTCGCGAATATCCTCCCGGTGCAGCAGGTGGGCAAGCGGACCGGACCTACCCAGGAGCAGCATCGGTTCGTCGTTGGCCACGACCCACTCCGCAACGGGACTCTCCGGCGGTACGGCCCCGGACGTTCCTTCCGGGCGGGTGGTGGCAACCAGCTGCATCGATCCCGGCCCGTCGCCGGGCAGCATCACCGATGCGGACGAGCCCCTCAGCGCCGCCACGGCCTTCTCTACAACCAACTGTTGAACGTCTTGAACGCCCAATCCCTGGTTGATTGCGAGCGCCAGGTCCGTGATGACGTCGGAAGCATCGGACAGTATTGGTTCGTTGGAGACGCGATTGCTCATAAGTACTCATACCATCTATCGAACAAAAGGCTTAGCAACTTTACACCGCGGATAAGAGCCGCCCGCGCGAAGCGGCTTAGATGCCCACCGACTGCCGGGGTCAGGAACGCGCGGTTCCGGGTTGGGCGTGCCGTTGGTCGGGCGGCGGAGTGGCCGCGTTTGTGCGGACGGCGCCAAACGCAGAGAGGGGGCGGAGCCTAAGCCCCGCCCCCTCTCTTCTACCGCAGGTCCTCGATCAGCGCGAACGAGCGACTCGGTAGTAATGACTGTTCGCCCGTCGGAGCCTTGCGGAGTACCGACGCTGCGCCCGATACCTGGACCGATAATAGGCCGCCTGCCGTCTGGCACGGCGTTCCCGGGCCAATTCCCGACTGCGGCGCGAAGTCCGGGAATCGTGGTATTTCTTCCAAAGGTAAACGGAGCCCGCCGCCCCCGCAATGCCCGCGTCACGGGATTTCCGGTGACTCAACAGGTACGCCGAAACGGCGGTCGCCCCGATAGCCGCGTTCTTCGCCTCGTTTTCACCGGCGAAGGCTGCAACCGGCACTACACTTGCGCTGATGCAGAAAAGAAGCCCAAAGGCAATAACCCTGCTTTTCATCATGTTCCTCCTGTACGGCCGGCTCAATCCGTTGTGGCCGCTCCTATACGAATAGACTACCACACGTTGCTTCGAGGTAAAACTACGTTCGGGTCATAGCGGCCAAAATCGGATATAGGATCGCGCCATACGATTTCGCAACGCCGGGAGCACACACGCGGAGAGGGGGCGGAGCATCAGCCCCGCCCCCTCTATACACCGTCGGCCGGATCAGCGCGCCCAAGCGGCGCGAGCAGCCTTTGCCCTGTTCGATCTCTGCCTCACGGCATAGCGACGCTGAGACGCGGAACGCGAGTTGGCATATGCCGCATGGCGCCGGTACCGCACCTGCTGGGCCAGCGCACGCTTGCGGCGCGCCTTCTTGGAATCGTCATACTTCTTCCAAAGGTACACGGAACCCGCTGCGCCCACGATGCCGGCATTGCGGCTCTTCTTCTGGCTCAACAGGTACGCCGAGATGGCAGTGACGCCGATGGCCGTGTTCTTTGCCTTCTGCTCGTTAGCGAGAGCGGCAACCGGCACGATACTCGCGCCAATGCAGAATAGAAGCCCGAAGGCTATAGCTCTGATATTCATCCTACAAATCCCTCACGGCCGAGCGCAGTGCGTTTACTCGATACGGCCGTTCTTTCATACTCATGGTACCCACTCTTGCCTGGTTGCGAAACAGCGGACCCATTATGGCGACAACAATGGCATATATACCTGACGCACAAAGCCCCGAGCATGACCGCGGTACGCCGCTGGCCGTCGCCGGTTATTATTTCTGGAGCCTCGCCGGCCTGGCGATCGCATATCCCTACCTTCCGCTGTACTGGAGATCGCTGGGGTGTTCCCAGCACGAGATCCACACGCTTCTGACAGCGCTTGGGCTGGGCGGCCTGATCGCGCAGGCGCCGCTCGGGTATCTTTCGGACCGGGGCGGGAAACGCCGCCGATTCGTGGTCGGCCTGATGGGCACCGGCGGCCTAACCATGCTGGCGTACGGGCTGAGCCATTCGTTCTGGGTGGTTCTGGGGCTGACGCTTGTGCAAAGCGCCTGCTTCCGTTCGGCGGATGCGCTGGTCCAGGCGCTCGTTGGAGACTGGGTGTCGGGGACGCGGATGGCCACGCTCTTCGGCCGCGTGCGCCTTGCCGGGAGCGTAGGGTGGTTTTCGTCGCTTTTGTTGTCAGCGCGGGTGGCGCTGATGACGGACACGCGGCCGTTGCACGCGGCGGAGTGGGCAACGCCGATGTTTCTGGTCGTAGCCGGGTGCAATTTCGCGGCGGCAGGCTCGATACTGATCGCCCGATCCGCGCCCGCGCGGAAGCGGCTGAGCATCGGTCCGATCGCAGCGTTGACGACTGTTGTGCGAGCGCCGGGAGTCGGGCGGTTTCTCCTGGCCGTGCTGCTGTTCTGGACGGGCCTGCAGAGCGTTTCGGCCTTCCTGAGTTTGCTGTTGCAGCAGATGGGCGCGGGTCACGAGATCATCAGCATGGCGTTTGTGGTGAGCGCCATAGCCGAGACGCCGTTCATCCTGCTGGCGGGCAGAATGGCGGGACGGTGGGGCGAGCGGCGGCTCCTGATGGTCGCCTTCGGGGCCATGCCGATACGCCTGGCGATCCTGGCGTTCATGCCGACGCCTGAGTGGGCGTATGTGTCCCAGGCGCTTCACAGCGTTACGTACGGGCTTGCACTTGTGGGAACGGTGGCGTTCATGAATCACCACCTGCCCGGCACGCTTCGCGCATCCGGACAGGCAGCGCTTGGCGTGGTGTTGAGCGCATCGAACACGCTGGCGCCGTTCCTCGGGGGATTCATCGTCCCATGGGGCGGTTACAAGGGAGCGTTCGCGGCCATGGCCGCGATCACGATGGTTGGTTGGGCGATTCTGGGGAGCACCCGTGAAGACATCGGACAGAAGAACAAAAATCAGCAAGGGACCGGTGTCGGATCAGGGCCCGACGGCCTGTCTCCAGCCGATGCCTAGCCCGGACGCGCCCAACGCATCCGTGAAGATGAGTGACGAATACGGCGGTTTCGCGCTCCTGAACCTTTTCGACCTCGGCCTGACCGCGCTCATCTTCCAGCATGGCGGCCGCGAGATCAACCCGGTGGGCTACCACGTTATGGTCCGTTTCGGCCTGAGCGGCTACACACTGTTCAAGTTCGCGCTGGTGGGCGCTGTGATCCTTGCCTGCGAGCGCATTTACGCGATCAAGCCCGAGTCAGCGCGCCGCCTGATCAACAGCGCCAACCTCATCTATCTGGGCGTGGTGCTGTGGGAATGCGTTCTCATCGCGTTCCATTAAGCAATCCGGCGCTACCGGGATGCCAGCGTTATTCGGATGGACGGCGCCGGGGAGGGTGCCCCCCGGCGCCGCATTGAAGGTGTGGACGGCCCTATACGGCCAACTCGGTCGGCCGTTCCGCCAGCTTCAGTTTCACGGTCAGCGTTTCTCCGTCGCGGAACACCGTGAACTCGACGCTGTCGCCGATATTCTTCGCGTGAAGCGCCGTCTGGAGTTCGCTCACCGTTCCCACGCGCGCGCCATCCACTTTCACGACAATGTCGTTTCTCTGAAGGCCCGCCTTTGCCGCCGGCCCGCCGGGGTACGGCGCGCGGAGCACGACGCCCTGGGGCAGGTTGTACCACTGGACGGCGGAGGGGGAGATATCGCCATAGTCCACTCCGATCCACGGCAGGCGGATGTGGCCGGTCTTGGCGATATCGTCGAGGATCGCGCGTGCGGTATTCACGGGAACGGCGAAGCCGATGCCCACGTTGCCCTGGCTGCCCCGGACACTGGCGATGGCGGTGTTGATGCCGATGAGCCGCCCGGTGCTATCCACCAGCGCTCCGCCGGAGTTCCCGGGGTTGATGGCGGCGTCCGTCTGGATCAGCCCTTCAAGAGGCCCCTGTTCACCCTGGATGCTGCGGCCGAGCGCGCTCACGATTCCTGATGTGACACTTCGCGTCAATCCGAGCGGGTTTCCGATAGCGATGGTCCTCTGGCCGACCTGCAGCTCATCGGAATTACCCAACGGCGCGACGGGCAGGTTTTTCTCGTTGATCTTCACGATCGCCAGATCCGACCGCGGATCGGCGCCTCGAACCTGGCCTTCCATCGGCTTCTTTCCCGGGATGGTGACAGTCACGGTGGGAGAGGTGCGTCCGTCCGGCATGGAGACCACGTGTTTGTTCGTCAGGATAAAGCCGTCGGAGCGAACGATGACACCGGACCCCTGGCCCTGGAACTGCTGCACAGGGTTGAACCAGTCATTCGTTTCAACGGTGCCCTGAACCATGATGGACACCACGGTGGGGTCCATTTTCTTCACCACGCTGATCGTGGTTTCCTCATCGGGCTGCAGGCGTCCCTGAGCCATGACGACATATTTCCCCTCGTGGCCCTGGAAGACCTGCACGGCCACAAAGGCGACCATGGCCCCCAGGAGGAAAAGCGCTATGCTGCGTCCTCGTTTCATGCGTACCCCCAAATCGTTCTACCGGTTTGACAACTGCTGTACATAATTGACGCGCAGCATCGACACCACGTTCTGCATTTCTCTGCGCGACTCATCATCCAGGTGCGACTCGATCTGCGCGACGAGATAGGTAACCGAATCGATAGCGACCTTCGCCTGGTCGAGATCGCGGTCCATCTCTCCTGTGAACGGGCTTGGAGTGAGCCCCATCCAGGCCCAGGCGCCGTTGGACAACAGGCTGACAGTCGTCTTCAAAAGGCCATATACATCGATCGGCGGCATTTGCGGCGCGCCTTCGTCGGTCGAAACCCCTTCGTCCGCGGCAGGCTCGGGCGGCGCATTGTTTGCGTGGACGCTCGCGTCCTGCGCTACTTCGGTGTTCTCATCGGATTCCATAGTACCCTCCGGTGTATATACATTGGCGCCAGGTTTGTGGCGCGGTGTGGTACTATCATTTTGGCATACGCGGCAAAGGAGTCAATGGTTTCCGTGAATGAGCTTCCGTGGAAAGACAGACTGGATGCTTCGCCGGAGGAAGTCGAGCGGGCTTTCCGGGAGGGAGCGCGATTTCGCGTGCTGGACGTTCGCACCCACCCCGAATTCGCCGCATACCACATCCCCGGAGCGATGCAGGCGCCCATTGACACGCTCCCGGATGAACTCGAGTTCATCGACCGCGAGACGGACTGGATCGTGGTGTGCGAACACGGTGTGCGCAGCCGGGCGGCAACGGGATACCTGCGTCAGAACGGTTTCGATCGTGTGTGTAACATGGTCGGCGGTATGGCGCGGTGGCGGGGGGCAATCGAGCGCGGCGCGCCGGCGGACCACCGCTGACACAGGAGCATCCGCCGCAACATCACAAAGCCGCAGGGGTGGAATCGGACACCAATCGTTCGGAGCCTCGGCGTCCGGGTCTCTGTGGTTTCCTCACACCGGAACGCCGATTTGCAGGAGCTGCGGGTCGCGACTCACGGATTCGGCCGGCGGGTCCGGCAGGTAGCGGTATTGTGTGTCGCGAAGCTGCGGACGGTAGCCGGCGTCGCGGATATGCCTCTGAATCTCGCTGATGGGCATCAGGAACGACGTGCCGGCGCTGGAGACCACGTTTTCCTCCATCATCGTGCTACCGAAATCGTCCACGCCGAACTTGAGGGCTATCTGCGCAATGCGCGGGCCCTGCGTGACCCAGCTGGCCTGCACGTGCGGGATGTTGTCCAGTACCAGCCGCGCCGTGGCCACCAATTTGAGGTAGTCGAATGAGGTGGCCGGCTGCCAATCCGGGCCAAGTTCGGCCTGCAGATCGGTTCCATCGGGCTGGAACGACCACGGGATGAACGCTTTGAAGCCGCCCGTTTCGTCCTGGAGCGCGCGAATCAGCATCAGGTGCTCGACGCGCATCGCGTCGTCGTCCACCGTGCCGAACATCATGGTGGCGCTGGTCGGGATCCCGAGGCGATGGGCCGTGCGCATCAGTTCGACCCAGCGCTGGGACTTTTCCTTGTAAGGCGCGATGGCATCGCGGACATCGTCCACGATCATCTCGGCGGCGCCGGGGATGCTGTCCAGGCCGGCGTCGCGCAGCCTTCGGAGAGTTTCCTCAAGGCTGAGGCGGCTGACGTGGGCGATGTAGTTGATCTCGGTGCTGCTGAATCCGTGGATATCGACGGGATACGCCGCCTTCATCGCCCGGAGCAGATCTTCGTACCACTCGATCTTCAAACCCGGGTGGAGCCCGCCTTGAAGGAGAACTTCCCGGCCGCCGGCCGCCACCAGTTCCCGGCATTTTTCGAGGATGACCTCGGTGGGCAACACGTAACCCTCATCGTGGCCGGGCGTCCGGTAGAACGCGCAGAACTTGCAGCGCACCCAGCATACGTTGGTGTAGTTGATGTTCCGGCCGATGTTATACGTGACGATTGCCTGATCGGTCACCTGTCCACGCTTCCAGTCGGCGAGGGCGGACAGCAGGTTCAGGTCCGGGCACGCCAGCAGGGCCATGGCATCTTCACGGGACAGCCTTTCGCCCGCCAGCACCTTCCGTTCCACGGTGTCAAGTTTGCTCTTCAAAGTGTCAGTCACTGGTTCGTATGCTTTCCGGCGCCGCGTCACGGCGCGCGCCCTCGTTTCGGGGTGTTCTTTCGCGCGAAAGGAAGACCTCATTCGTGCTGTAGAAGATGTAAACGTCGCGATCCTTCAGCATGTTTCCGCCAATGATGGCGGAAGGCAGCGACTCGAGCCCGTATTGTTCGAAGACGATGAGATCGCCCACGCTCACTGTTTCATCCCGGTAGGGAATCCTGCCGATCTCCATCTTTTGCGCGGCGTGCTGGGTGATGCGCACTTGCGTCCGGTCCGCGCCGGTGGTCACGATAGCTTCGCCTTCAGCCGGCGAGATTCCCGCGGATGCCGCGCCACGCTTGTTCAAAACGCTCCTGCTGGCGCCGGTGTCTAGTACTCCGACGAGCAGGCGATCATTCACAAGGATGGGCACGATCATGAACCCAACGGATGCGAGCCTGAACGGGATCCTCGCGTATTTCTGCACGTCCGGCGGGAGGGCGGGGCGCCCGGAGAGCGAGCTCAGCTCCAGGGTTCCCGCCGACGCATTGAACCTTACATCGTAGTTGCGCAGGAAATCCAGGCCCAGGATGCCGTCGAGTTTCGTGGACATCCAGTTATCCTCGGACCCGAGGTCGAGCACGAGAACGCGGAGATCGTACTGAACCGCGTCCCCCACGGCCAACGCGGGCAGGATAAACCGCTGGGCCGTGATATTACCGCCCGCGCCGGTTACGACTTCCGAAGCGGCTTCGATACTCTTCAGGCCCAGGGCGTTCCGCACCGCGGGCGTGATGGCGCTCCGGGTGGCGGCGGTATCCACTAGGAAATGGAGATTCCGGAGCGGCCCCACGCGGACGTCCACAAGGAATGCGGCATCGCGGTCGCCGGCAACCTGCGTCAGCGGCACCGCAATCAGCGGCCCCGCATCAACGCGCGGCGGCGCGACGGACAGGGCGCCAAGACAACCCAGGAGCGCGATGTAACGGCGGTTCCTCATGCGCGGACCCGGCTTCTCCCGCTGCTATTGCACACCGGCCGCAGCCCCCGCGAGAAGTTTGCCGTCGTCGCCGAGACGGTTGTAAAGTGTGTCGCGCTCGACGGGTTCGCGGCCGGCGGATTCAATGAGGCGGATCATCTGTTTTTGCGAAAGGCCCTGCCTGTGGTCCTTCGCGTCAACGCCGACGTGCGTGATTTCGTACTCCATAATGGTGCCGTCCATGTCGTCCGCGCCATACCACAGGCTGGTTTGCGCGACGGGCGGCGTGATCATTATCCAGAACGCCTTGATATGGGGAAAATTGTCCAGCATGAGCCGCGCCACGGCGATGTTGCGCAGATCGTCGATCCCGCTGTCCCGTTTGATGTCCGCGAGTTCGGTGTTGGTGGGATCCATCGCCAGCGGGATGAAAGTCAGGAAGCCCCCGGTCTCGTCCTGCAAATCGCGAAGGCGAATCATGTGCTCCACGCGTTCGGCATAGGTCTCGATGTGGCCATAGAGCATCGTTGCATTGCTGCGCAATCCGGACCGATGGGCCGTCCGGGCGATATCCAGCCATTCCGCGCTGTCAAGTTTCTTGCCGAACAGTTCCTGGTGAACCCGTTCGCTCGACACCTCGGCGCCGCCGCCGGGGCAGGAGGCCAGGCCGTGGCGCTGGAGATCCGTGAGGGTTTCCTCGAGTGTTTCGAACGGTCCGACCTTGTGTATCTGGGCAAGTTCCACCATGGTCCAGGCCTTGATATGGACGTCCGGGCGGACCTGCCGAATGGCGCTCAGCAAATCCAGGTAATACGAGTAGGGGAGCCGAGGGTGTATTCCGCCGACGACGTGGATCTCGGTGACGGGAAGATCAATATAGCGGCGAACGCGATCCGCGATGTCGTCCGGAGACAGGACATACGGGTCGGGGCCACCCTTTTTCGCGTAGAACGAGCAGAACTTGCAGTCCTTCTGGCAAATGTTCGTGTAGTTGATGTGCTGGTTGCGGACGTAGTACGCCTTGTCGCCGTTCATTCGCTCGCGGACGAGATTGGCCATATGCCCGACGTATGCCAGGTGAGGGCTTTCGTACAGGCGAACGCCGTCGTCCAGGGTCAGCCGTTGGCCGGCGAGAACCCGGGAATAGATGTCTTTGAGGTCCGATTGGAGGATTAGTTCGTGCATGCTACTTCCATTATACCGGCGTCGGCGGGGTTGATTCGACGGGCGTGCGCCGGATGTGCCGGCGTGCACGCTTGCGAGCGATCAATTGAACTCTGCCGCGCGCGCATTCTATGATTCTTCCGTGACGCGATTTCAGGCGCCACCATTTTGTGCCGCCTAATATGCGGCGCCCTAACCGAGAACACAAACATGACCGTTCCCGTTGCGACGACCTTGCCGGCCACCGCCGACACCGTTGTACTGTTTGCATTTGCCGATGTTGAGCCGGACCTTTCCCTCTTTGGCGAGTCCGTATCCTCCGCCTTCAATGCCGGTTTCGTTCGCCGAAAGGCCAACGATATCACTCCGCTGTTCGAGGCGAACCGCCGGGTCATCGTGGTAGGCCTCGGCGATGCGAAGGACCATACCCTCATCCGTCTGAAGCGCGCCGCCGGATCCGCCGTGCGGTACCTTGCGGACCGCAACGTTTCCGCGGCCACGGTGCTCGCGCCCGAAGACGATGGCGCCGCGGGCGCCGCCGTTATCGCGGAGGCCGCGGTCCTCGGATCGTTCGATTCCGGCGACCGCAAGAGCACGGAACGCCCGATCCCATTCGAGACCCTCACCATCGTATCCCGAGCGCCGGGCGCGGCAGAAGCCGTCGAGCGCGCGCGCATCGTGGCGGAGGCATCCAACGAAGCGCGCAGACTCGTGAACTGCCCGGCTGCGGATCTTCCTCCCGCCGAGCTGGCCCGCCGCGCGGTGGAGCTTGCCGGCGCCTGCGGGCTGGACGCCAGGACCTTCAGCGTGGCGGAGATGGAAGCGCTGGGGATGGTCGGGTGTCTCGCGGTGGGCCGCGGTTCGCGAAACGCGCCGTCCTTCACGGTTCTCAAACACACGCCGAACCCCGGTGAAGCGCCGATCGTGCTCGTTGGCAAAGGGCTTTGCTTCGATTCCGGCGGCATCTCCCTGAAGCCGGGCGCGGACATGCATCATATGAAAGATGACATGGCGGGCGGCGCGGCGGTCATCGGCGCCCTAGTGGCCGCTGCGCGGTTGAAACTACCGGTCAACGTTGTGGGTATCATCCCCGCGGCCGAAAACATGCCCGGCGGAGACGCGTACCGTCCTTCGGACGTGCTGACGTTCGGAAACGGGAAGACGGTTGAGATCGTGAACACGGACGCGGAAGGCCGCCTGGTTCTGGCGGACGGGCTGGTCTACGGAGAGCGCGAATTCAAGCCGAAGGCGATCGTCGATCTTGCCACGCTCACGGGAGCGTGCGTCATCTCGCTTGGCGGCGATATTTCCGGTGTGTTTTCCGCCGATGACGCGCTGGCCAACGCACTTGTTGCGGCCGGCGACGCCGCAACGGAACCCGCGTGGCGCCTGCCGATGTACAAGGCGTACAGGTCGAAATTCGACAGCGGCATCGCCGATATGACGAACGCGGGCGATCGATGGGGCGGCAGCATCACCGCCGCGCTGTTCCTCGCGGAATTCGTTGAGTCAACGCCGTTTGCGCATATTGACATCGCCGGGCCGGCGTTTGACGACACCGAAAAGGCCTGGCTTGCCCGTGGCGGCACCGGATATGGCGTTGCCCTGCTGATAGAGTACCTCAGCAGGCTTTAGAAGAATCGCGGCGCGGAACGAGGTAGGTTGTTCCGCGAATCAAAAGGCGCGGCCTGCCGATTGCTGAACGACCATGCTAATCACAATTGTCGGTATGTTTGCAGATAGCGCGGACGCGCGCCGAGCCGTATTCGACCTCGAAGAGGCCAAGTACCCCCTCGCCGACGTGTCCGTTGCGATGAAAGAGCAGGGCGAAAACGCTTTCGGCGGTTCCGGAAGCCTGCTCGATATCCCCATCAGCAACCAGGCGCGGACCGCTCCGATGGAGCATGGGCAGGCGCCGACCGCGGACCTGTACGCGATCCAGGAAGGCGAGCTGGCGGAATTCGGCCCCATCGTAGCCGCCGGACCACTGGCCGAAGCCATCGGCGGCGCGGCCCTCGGGGTTGCCGCCGGCGGCCTGGTGGGATCACTCACCAACGTTGGGATACCGAACGAGACCGCGCGCAAGCTGGTCGGTCGCGTCCGTTCCGGCCAGCAGACGCTGGTCGCCATCAAGGCGCCACCGGCCGATTCGGAGCGCGTTCAGGGGCTCTTCCTGGAGAACGGCGCGGCGGAAGTGTACGTGAGCCGGTCTCACAAACGCACGCTGGGTGAAGGCGAACGCTCGATCGCGCTTTCGCAAGTGGGGTTCTGAATGGCGGCGGGGGATTCCGGGGCCGAGTGGCCGCGCGCGATGACGGTCACTTTTCTGGGCTCCGGAACGTCTTCCGGCGTGCCGGTTATTTCATGTGAATGCGCGGTTTGCCGGTCGGATGATCCCCGCAACCGGAGAGACCGCGCGTCTGTCCTTCTCCGCTGGGGCGGTCGAAACGTGGTGGTGGACACCGGGCCGGAGTTTCGGCTTCAGGTGCTTCGGGAAAAGGTGCGGCGCCTCGACGCCGTTCTCGTAACGCACGAGCATGCCGATCATATCTACGGACTGGATGACGTTCGTTTCTTCACACTCCACGGCGGAACCATGCCGCTTTACGCCAGCAAGCGGACCGCGGACTACGTCCGCAGCGTCTTTCCGTACATCTTCGACGGCACGCACACGTCGGGCACGTTTCGCCCTAACATCGCGATCCATACCGTGAACGGTCCATTCGAGCTCTTCGGCGAAACGGTCACCCCTATCCCGGTCATGCACGGTTCGCTGCCGATCCTCGGTTTTCGTGTACGGGATTTCGCCTATGTGACGGACTGCAGCGGCATACCCGCCGAATCCGAGGAACTGCTGCGGGGGGTCGACACCCTGGTCCTGGGGGCTCTGCGGCAGCGGCCTCATCCAACCCACTTTTCGCTGAGCGAAGCGATTGAGGCGGCCAGGCGCATCGGCCCGAGAATGACCTATTTCACCCACATCGGGCATGAAATGGACCACGCAGTGACCAGCGCGGAGCTCCCGAAGGGATTCGCCCTCGCGTACGACGGACTCTCGATCGGGGAGGGGAAATGAGGAAATTGGAAATGGGGTGATGGGGAAATGGGGTGATGGGGAAATGGGGTGATGGGGAAATGGGGTGATCAGGCTGGGTCACAACGCGTGTGTTTTGAATATTTTGGTTACCATGGATGCCAGGTTCGAGCGCGACGTAAAATGTAGATAGTGACGTTCGCGCTTGAGAGGTTTCCATGCTGAAGAAGAAATACCGTGAGCAGCCGCA
>DASXVS010000074.1 GCA_036504095.1 Armatimonadota bacterium
CTCTCTCTGTCTTGGCGGACTGAGAGAGGAAACCCCCTCCGGAACTTCGAGCAAGTTTTCGGAGGGGGTTTCGCCTTTCCCCCTCGACGTGCGCGCTCAAGAAACCGGGGGCGCGACCTCAAGAAGCGTGCGCGGCCTCACAGATCAGGCGTGGTCTCAGCATGGGGCGCACTCGTGGTGCGAACCGCGACGCCGACGACCATCGCCGGGGACCGATCAGCACGCACGATCAGGCTGCCCGCTGGGTCAACTTCCTCGATACCCTGATGCGTCACTTTCTTGCGGGAGCGGTAGGCCGCCTGCCGAGCGGCTCGGTCGCGCTTCCGGGCAAGGCTCGCCTGGTAGCGGCGCGCCGCCGCCTTACGGGACGCCAGCCGGCCGGCCCTGCTGCACGGCGCGCTGCAGTACTGCTGCCATCGATCGCAGCGCCGGCAGACGTGGAAGACCGCCGCGCAGTGACTGCAGCGGCCCTCGCGGAAGCTGTCGTCGAAGCCGCTCCCGTCGCATGATGGGCGACACACCCGGTCGTCCCTACACCGTGCAGCTCGGAGAGTGAAATGTCTCGCCGCGAAAAGAGGAAGCTCGGCAAAGCCGAACGACAGGCGCTTCGCCACCACCGGGAGACCAAAGAACTCGACCAGATCGTGAAGAACACGACCGGAAACTTTCGGTCCTCCTTCGAGACCGGGCGAGACAGCTCGGCCGAGTGCCGCGACAGGCTTGACGACCTACGCCTCAGCCTGGACTTCCGCCGGCTCACCCACGAGATCTGGAACGGCAGGCCAGGCGCCGACGACCTGGTCTCCGCCATGGCCGATCTCATCACCGAGAACGAGCGCCACTACGCTGCCATCGAGAAGCTCCTCCGCCGGTTCGAAGAACTGGAGCGGGCGCCTTGGTACGACATCCTCAGCGCGGACCAGGTCCCGGAAGCCCTCATCCGGAAGCGACTATTCGAAGCCCCGCAGGGCTGAACGCACCTTCGACTCGACCGTCAAATCCCTACGCTTCGAGTCCGCCGTTCACAGTCGAGAGCCGCATCGCCTGCTTCTTGTAGAACTCCGGGTTCTGAAAGGCGGCGAGGCGGCGGAGTTCGGTCAATAGGCCAGCAGGCATCCCCTGCTTCTCCACGAACAGGCGCTGTCCGCGCACGAGGCGTACCGGTGCCGAGAGGGGCGCGCCGATGCTCGCCGGAGGAGGGCGGCCGGATGGCGAGCGCGCCCAGGGCACGTCATCCTCTTCGACGGCGGCGAAGCGAACCCCGAGCACGCGCCCCTGGCGCTGCGCCTCCCGGGCGATCATTTCGACGTTTGCGGCAGAGATCCGGGGCAAAGCCGCAAGGAATGCCCATTGGTCCGTGAGTGGCTTGAGCGCTTCGTCCAGGAACTCGGTGTTTCCGAGCTTCCGCGCTTCTCGCTGCAGCGGGAGCGCGATCAGGTTGCCGAACCCGCCGCGCGGCATGGTGTCCTGGTTCGGGAAGAGCCGGTCGTACGAGTCCATCCCGATCTCGGGGCGTCGGGACATGGTCTCGGTGAGCAGGTAACAGCCGAGTCGGCGCGCGAGGGCGGCCGGAACCGGCTCCTCGAAGAAGAACCATGCATGCGCTCCGGCGCCCGACCGGGAGCGCTCGACCGCGACGGAGATCCCTGTCGCCCGGCAGGTCTCCGCGAAGGCGCCGACGTCGTCGGCCCACGAGCCCTTGTCGAAATCCACGGCGAGGAGGTGGCAGCTTTCGTCCCGGAGGAGGGGATAGACGCCGATAACGTGGCGCCCGAGGAGGTGATCCTGGATGACCTGCGACGAGACCGACTCGAAGTCCTGGTGGAGGCACTCGCTGCACTTCGTCTTGGGCTTCTGGCAACGGGGCCGGTCCCACTCGTTGAGGCACCGGGGGGAGTACCCCTTGGTGCCCTTCCTTTCGTTCGACCAGAAGCGCGGATAGACGTCTGCTCGCCCGCGGAAGAGGGAGGAGAATAGAGCAACCTTCTCGGAGGAGGTCGCGGGACCCCTCGCCCCGGCGACCGTTGCCGCCGGGACGGCCACCGCCACCGCCGGTTCGGCAGCCGAGAGTGCGTCACGCAACCTCTGGACCTGCTCACGGAGAGCCGCGCCCGCGGCGTCGACGGCGGCGAGCCTGGCCTCGAGCCGAGCCAGTTCGTTCGCGAGGTCTTGGCGCGCGGTCGTCACGTGATGTCGCCGGACGCTCCGGGACCCTTCCACGGGCCTCCCGGTACTCGCGAGACGAGCTCGCGCCAGATGCGTTCGCCCGCCCGGTGGACGTCGTAGCGGTCCTCGGTCCCCGGCACCAGAAGCGGGCCGATGTCCTGCGTGAACGCAAGGTCCTCGAGCTTGGCCGTGAGATTCTGCTCGAACTCGGCCCGGGAGACGCGCTGATCGTTGTGGCCGAGGTAGCGCCCGAAACACTCTGCGATCCTGTCCAAGGCGAGGGACGGAACCTGCTCGAGGGCGGTGGCCAGATCGAAGAGGTCGCGCCCCTTCTTGCGCTGGTAGAGGGCGCGTAGCTTGGTGCCGAGGAGTTCCTCGAGCGCATAGGTGCCGATCGAAACCCGGCCGGTGAACCAGCGGCCTTCGACCGCGAAGGTCCGCGTCTCGAGCGGCATGACGTGGAGGTGCTCCCGCGTATTGATCTCCACCTTGAGCCTCAGCGGAGTGATCGGCGCGATCTCGGACTGAAGCGATAGATGAACCGGACCGCGGACGCCGTCTGCTCCCGCTTCGGCGTTCCGAGCCACGGATCCAGCCGAGACCGAAGCGCGGACATGACGGGACCGATCGGCGCTGCCTTGACCTGCACGAGATCAATGTCCTCCGAGTAGCGGGCCGCAGGCGCGAGGAAGAGCTTGTGTAGCGCGGTTCCGCCGCGGAAGAGGAGCGCCTCGCCCAGCACGGGATCGCTGAATATCTCTACGATGGCCCGCGAGAGGACGAGATCCTGCTCCACCTGCGCATCCGTGGCCCATGGCGCGCGGGAGCGCCATTCGGCGATGTTCGCGCGCGGGATCATAGGTCCAACTCAATCGTCTCGTTCACAACGACTCGCCATCGAGGGTCGTCTTTGCCGGTCGGCTGAGAGGCGTCCGGTCGGAGCAGAACGTGGCGTGGGCGCTGCTCCGCGACCCAGGTCGCGAGAGGCCGCGCGACCTCTTCGGCGCCGACCGCGTCGAGGAGATGGCCGAGTCGCTGGATGTGGGTGAGTTCGACGTCGCATTGGGCGGCGTGGAGCAGCTTGTTCGCGTCGAGCCTTTCGGCAAGATCGGCGAGCACCGTTGCCACGTTGCCGAGGTGCCCTGCGGCGCGCGCATACCGAACCAAGTCGATCGCGGTGGCCTCGGGGCTCGAGACCCGCATCGTGCCGGTCTGGGTCTTCACTTGGATGACCGGTGTGGTGGAGAGGTGCCGCTTCATGAAGAAGCGGATTCGCGCGCGGCCGGCGCGGGTTGGGCGGAGCGGGCTGTCCGTCACCACCTGGAATTCCTGGGGTTGGTGATGTGCGGCTCCGTGCAGCGCGGCGGCCGAGAGCAGCCCCACGTAGTAGGGCTTCGCCTCGAAGCTCATGAGGTCGTCGATGAACCAGTCGGGGGGCGGTGCCCCGGCGCTCTGGTACTCGGGCGGAACGACGACGTAGAACCCCCGGCGCGGCACCACGATCCGGTGTTTGGCCGCCAGGCGGCGCACCGCAGCTTCGAGTGCCTCCGGGGTGGAGGCGAGTTCCCGCAAGGCTTCTGCCCGGGCAATGGTGTAGCGGCCGCGCCCTGGCAGGGCGTCCACAAGGGCGGAGAGGCGCTTGCTTGGTGGACTGCGCATCGATTTCATAACCCGACGGTAAGTGTCGGGTTCCGTCAGCGAAGCGTAGACCGTTGAGGGTGCGGATGCAACGCCGGGCTAGCAGACGAAGCCGTTCCAACCGGCCGGGAACCCGTGGTAGGGCGTACCGATCGGTCTGCGGGCGCGAACGCCAACCCCGAGATCCACGCGATAGCCGGGCCGCGAGGGCGCGGCAGACGCCAGAGGTCCCATGAAAGCGCGACGCCGGAAGATCCGACACAAGAAGCCCTACGTCGCCGGACTGGACCAGGTCCGCATCACCCGTGGCCCGGCCGGCGCGGACATCGAGTACGCCGAGGAGAACGTCGGCGGCGTTCAGCTCGTCATGTCCCCCGCGGAGCAGGCAGCGCTCACGGATGAGCAGATCCTCGAGATCCACAACCAGTGTATCGAGGCACAGCAGGCGTCCCGGAACTCCTACGACTGGGTCGCGGTGGAGGTCCCGCCCGGCACGCCGCAGTTGAAGCGGGACCGCACGACCGGACACATCCTACCGCGCGGTGACGTCCTGCGCTGCCACATCACCGACGGCTGTGAAGACGAGGAAGACCCCGTCGCGATCTACATCGACGACGAGGAGTACACGCTCCGCGAGTTCGGCCAGATGCTCCGGTTGTACGCGGGCTGGGGGATGCGGGTGGTCTTCGTGCCCGAGGACTCGGTGCACGAGGAGCCAGCCATCGAGGTGCGTAAGTCGAAGCGAGGGAGGTGAGGTGGTTCGGCGACGCGCCATCACCGCGGACGACCTCGCGGGCCAGGCCGGGCTGCGGCGTTCCGCTCGCGACGCCATCCTCGCGCGCCAGCCCGAAACAGTCGCCGAGGCGCTCGAGATCGCAGATGTCGGGCGGAAGACGACCATGCTCTTGCTCAAGGCGGGGCTGCTCATCGATCCAGAGGGCCGCCAGGCGCCACGAAGGGAGATCCGCGCATCGGAGTCGCCATTCGAAGGAGGACGAGCTTTGGGTATCGAGGGGAAGTGGCGCATCACCGGGATGGACCTCTGGGACCAGGAGGCGATCGACCTTCTCGGGCCCGCCTTTGTCGAGCTCAAGGGCCAAGGGGCCGCTTCCGGTTCATCGCGGTCGAAGGGCGAATGAGATGTAAGCACGGGCAGCGGAACGGTCGTCCTCACGTCACGTTTACGTGGGAGGGCAACGACGAGTGCGATCCGGCGAGTGGGCGCGGCTGGGTGAGCCTCCGGAAGGACGGGTCGCTCGGAGGCCACATCTACTTCCACCAGGGCGATGATTCGGGCTTCAACGCGCTCCCGTTTCCGGAGCAGGATGAGCCCCGTGAAGACGATGGTAGGCCGCGACGAAATCGGCGATGCAGTCATCATGGCGTCGCTGCATGGCCCGAGGAGCCGCTGAATCGTATTCGGGGGCACGCTGCCCGTGGAGTTCGCGTGGAAATTGAGATGAGCTTGCTATGCGCAGAGTGCGGGAAGCGTGCCACCGTCGCGCCCCTCGCGAAGGCTGGGCGAAGGACCCTCTACCGAAACTTCCCTGATCTTGAGATCCCAGCTGATCTGGAGATACCGACGTGTTCCAAGTGTGGAGCTGAGTGGATCGACTTCCAGACGGCTGCCCGGATCGACGCTGCGCTCGCGAAGGTATCGGCCGCCCGTATGGGAAACGAACCGACGGATTGCTGACGCCTTTTGCGACCTCGGTGGACGTCTGAAAACCGGCCAATGATGAACAGGTCAAAACCGGCCAACGGCCGGGACCCGGGACCAGTGCGCTTCTAGCTTGCGGCGGCCTCGTGCTGCAAGCCGACGTGGCGGGTGCGGTAGCTGCGGGGTCC
>DASXVS010000075.1 GCA_036504095.1 Armatimonadota bacterium
TCTCTCGGACGCCCGCTACAAACAACGCATTCAGACGGTGCAGAACGCGTTATCCAAGGTCGAATCCCTTCGTGGCGTTTCCTTCGAGTGGAACCCCGATACCGGGCGGTCGTTTCCCAAGGGCCCTCAGATCGGGTTCGTAGCCCAGGAAGTGCGGAAAGTGCTGCCAGAGCTTGTGAGCGCGGACGAGAAGGGCTACCTGTCGGTGCAGTATTCGAACGTGGTGCCCGTGCTGGTGGAAGCCATCAAGCAGCAGCAGACCCAGATCGCCGCCGCGGTGAGTGAGAATGCCAGATTGCGATCCCGAAGCACCATCGTGAGCGCCAGAAACGCCGATGTGCTGGTCCGGCTGCGTCGCCTGGAGCAACAGGTCCGAACGCTCACGAGCGGTGCATCGCGCCGGACCCGCCGCTGAGGCAATCGGTCATACACCAACGGAACCCTCCGAAGAAAGAAGATATACTCAATGAGATCACGCATTCCACAGGTAGCCACGCTCATCGTTCTCGTCACTATCTCGTGTCCTGCCCAAGCCGCCGTTCCCCGTACCATTGCCTTCCAGGGCATTCTGAACAACGCCACGGGTGCTCACCTTCCGGACGGTCCCTACAGCGCCACCTTCCGTCTCTACGATTCGCTCACGGGAGGAAACCTTCTCTGGACCGAGACGAAGACGGTCACAGCAGGCAAAGGCTCTTTTTCAACCGCGTTGGGCGATACGGGCGCCATCCCGGCGTCTCTCCAGTTCGACCAGCCCTACTGGCTCGATGTCCAGATAGGCGGGGACCCCGCGATGACGCCACGGGTGCCCCTGGGTGCGTCGCCGTATGCCCTTTCGCTCTCGCTCCCGTTTGCGGGGACCTCCAATTCGCTCAACTCGGGCATCAACATCACGAACTCGGGCGCCGGTGCCGGCGTTACAGGTTCTGGTTCCTCCGGAGTGGTCGGCGTTGCTACGAGCACAACGGGCGCGGGGGTCTCCGGTCAGTCGGGCGCGGGCAAGGACGCTTACGGAATCTTCGGCTACAGCGCGGACGGTACGGGTGTCTACAGCTACGGCGGCGCCCACGGTCTATTTGGCACAAGCCCGGCGGGCGCCGGTGTGTTCGGCGCGAGTACAGACGGTACCGGCGTGTATTCGACGAGCGTGAACGGAACGGCGGTCCTTGGATACAGTGGCAAAGGCAAGGGAGTGTATGGCCAGTCGGACGGCACGACGGACGCTGTGGGCGTCTACGGCGACAGCGCCAATGGATATGGCATGGAGGCGGTCAGCACTAACAGCAGCGGTCTCTTCGGGAGCAGCCTCAACGGCAACGGCGTCACGGCTCAGACGAGCAGCGCCAGCGCTTTCGCGATGTATGGGACCAACCACGCCCAAGGCCCCAGTGTGGGAGCCTACTTCCAACCGGGCGCTAATGGCGTGGGGCTCTTTGCGGGCGACTGGGGCTGGTTCGGCTCCGCCGCCATCGAGACCGATCTCACGGGGCCCGGCACCCACATTTACTGCGCCGAGAACGGGACCGGTGTCTTCTACGTCTTCGGCGGCGGCGCGGTC
>DASXVS010000076.1 GCA_036504095.1 Armatimonadota bacterium
TTTCCTTCACGCGCCAGCTGTGCTTGCTCGTGTACGGATCCCGCTTGTCCACCGCCCCCGCCAACGCGGTGATGGTCTGGGTGAACATCTCCCGCATCTCGATGAAGTTGTGATACGCCAGCCGCGTTGTGTACAGGGGCAAGGCAAACAGCAACGCAGCCCACCAAGCGACCACATACATCTGGCCCATGAGCCAGCTGATCGGTGCGAGTCCAACGAGGCTCGCGGCGAAGTTCCGCGTGTCGCCTACCAAGAGACGCCGTACGGGCTGACCCGTTCTGAGGGCTAGCAGCACAGAGACGATGACGACGTTGAGCCCAAAATACGCGATCGACGCGACCAACAGTGCCGCGAAGTCGACGAGCAGGGCCTGGTGACGACCTAGCAGCTCGATGAGCAGACCTGCCGCGACAGTCGGGATCACGACGCCTGCGTGATTTGCCAGCGTCCCATACCACGGAATGCGTCCTCGGAGCTCGCGCATTTCCGTCGACCCGATAAGCGCAACGAAGGCGCCTGCTGCCGGCCCGCCGAGGTACGCCGAGGCCAGGATCGGAGCGATTGAAACCGAGACGAGCATCCCGCGCGGCATTGGCACGGGCAGTGCGGAGGCGAATAGTGTGACGGCGGTCCAAAACCCGAGGCCGAGGACCACCTCAGTCTCGGTTGGGGTGCTCGGGGGACCCCAGAAGCCGAATGCGATGTGCCTGTTCAGACCAAAAGCAAGGCTCGTGATAACCAGCGCCAATGCGCTGGCTCCCACGAGCCCAGCAATGTATAGCTTCAGGGAACGGGTCATGCCACCTCTGCTTGGCGCAGTGGGCAGACTACCATTGCCCTCGAGTCCCGCAATGGGACCAAAGTATCCCTAATAGCCCTTGATTGAAGCGCCGCCAGCGAGTGCCAGTGCGGCCACGCTGCCCAGTGCCATGAGAATTTGGAACACCCGAGATCGCATGGTGATCTCCCTCGCGATCTGGACTACCAGCCCTTGATGGACATTTCCGGTGCCACGCTCGTTCCTCCTTGCGGCCTCCGTGTCCACCTGGAACACGAAAACCGACCAGACTCGAAAGTCGGTCGGTTGCACTACTCGCTCCACCTCCACCCTAAGTGCCCAATTCAGGTGGTGGTATCAGCGCGTCCGAGCGTTTCCTTGACGCACCGTACGTTCGTACTAGTGCGGGGCGTACTCTAGGTTCCGTCGTCTGCACCGGTCAATACGCAACCCTACCTATGCCCACTGGTACAGGCCGGCCGCGTTGCGCTTGGACAACAGGTCCCTAGAGATCGTCGAACGACGGCGGCTCGACACCGAGCCCTTCTCTCAGAACGGCCGAGTAGTGCGCGTATTGCTCCGCTGCCGCGGCGCGGTGGCCACTCACCTTGTACGCACGCAAGAGGAGCAACTCGACGGAGTCGGCGTCCGGGTCGACATGTAGGAGCGACCTCGCAACTCTGATTACCGCTCCTGTATCCCCGATCTCCAGAGCTGAGTTGAGGCTGGCTTCGACGAACGCCAAGACCGCTGCGTGGAGGGTCTCGCGGTATGGCGCTGCCCACTCCTCGTACGCGAAGTCCAGCGCGTAGCGACCCTTGTACCTACGCAGTAGTTCCTCGGCGTCGTCGGTTGAGGGACGCTGTGCCCGGCCCAGCACCTCCCAAACGCGCCGGCTCGTCGTGTCGATCAGATCGGGATCAAGTCGGACGATCTCGCCGTCAAAGCCCACGTAGCCAGCGCTGAGGCCCTCGCGGTAGTCCGGTTCGAATACGCGACGGAGGAAGAAGATCGTCTGATGCAGGGAGTTACCGGAAGTGTCTGGGCCTAGGTCGGACCACAATGCTTCGAGCGCCTCATCGCGCGTGGCAGAGAACCCTGGACGGGAGCTGAGATAGCACAGGAGGCCGACCACCTTGCGCCGGAGGCGACCTTGAAAGCGGTTATTGTCCAAGTAGATCGAGACGGAGCCGAGGTCGTCGACCAAGACCTTCGCAGCGAGGCGGCGCGTCGCGGAGATGGCGAACGTCCGGAGGGCCTTGTTGCTCTTGGCTGCTTCACGTAGCCGCGCCGCGTCGTCGGCGGTGGCGACGTCGGCGAGAAGTGCCGCTGCAGCTTCCGCGACCGCTCCCCCCGCGCTCACTGCGAGCCAGAGGGCAGACCGCCAACGGTCGGGTCGAAGGGTCGCCTCCTTACGAACGACCGAGAGCGCGGCGCCACCGATCAGGGGGAGCGACCTCGTGATCTCCTCGGCGAGCATCGAAAGGAGGTAGGTGCCCGCAGGAGGGACGGCATCGATCGCCCCGCTCAGGCCTTTGCCGGCATGAACACACCGAAGAATGTGCGCTGCTTGGATGCCGATAGGCGCTCGCTGGACGCGCCCGAGGCGCTCGAGTTCGTCTATTACCGCGCCTGTGAAGTCCTCATTCCTGGCGACGGCGACCCGTGCCCTGAGCAGTTGGACCCGGAGGCGCCCTGCGACGTCCCGATAGAACCCAGCTTCCAGGCCTGCCGCGAGGCGCGCAGCTGCATCCACATCGTGCCTTCTGAGCGCGATCCCAGCGAGGGGCAGGGCCTGGACTGAGGCAAACTCTGGCCTCGCAGCCGCCCCGCGGCCTGCCAAGACCGACTCTGCACGGACGATGTCGCCAAAGTCAACGTGAAGGGATCCTCCTTCGATTGCCGCTTCGTCGCGTGCGACTTCGGATGGGTTCTCGAGGGCCTGACGGATCAACTCCTCGGCCTCGCTCCAACGGCCGAGCCGGGCCAGTCCGTGGGCCCGGGCCATCATCGCGCCGACCCTGTAGACGCTCTTGGCCGACTTCCCGAATTCGGCCTCCGCAGTCCCGGCAGAGGTGTATGCCTCTTCCGACCGGCCGAGCCACAGCAGGACCCAAGCCCGGTTCAGTCGACTGACCGCCGCGTATCGAGCGTGCCCGCGGGCGCTCTGGTCGATCGCGAGCCGTTCGAGAAGTTCAGACACGACCTCGAGGTTTCCCTCGACCTGGGACTCAGCAACCGCGATTGCAGCTTGTGCGAGTGCAGCTTGAGCACCAGGGAGCGAGCCGCGCAGCGCTACCTCCGCGAGCGGCACGAAGTCCTCGCCATAGCCGAGGATGCTTCGGAGGAACGCGACGTTGAGGAGCGCCACCGAGGAGAATCCAACGTCAGCGGCGGCCGAGGCGGCGGCAGCCAACTCTAGAGCGCGCTCGTAGTGGCCCCGATCAAGTTCGATTCTCGATCGTAGAAGTAGCGCGGCGGGTCGATCGGGCGAGCCCGCGGTCCCATCTAAGAACTGCGCGGCGAGCTCAAATGTGCCAGCTGCGAGGATCTCCGACACCGCTGAGTCGACCACGCGAACAGTCTCAGCCGGCTCGTTGGCTTCGCGAAAGTGCCACGCAGCTCCGAGCCAGTCCCTAGGCTCCAGGAACAGCGCGACGATCTTGTGCATCGAGCGGACTTGGGCTTCGCCGACTTCCTCGCGGAGGCGGGCGACGAGGAAGTCGCGGACAAGGGGGTGGAAACGGTGCGGGGACTCGCGGTCGGGACGGGTCAGGAGCCCTAGGGTCTCGGCCTCGGTGATCAGCGGTGCGAGGTCGGCCGCAGGTCGGCCATCCACCAGCGCGCCAGTCTCCGCGTCGACGGCGACGAGGACCGAGACGCGCGTGAGGAAGCGCTGCAGTGATGGCGACAGCGTCTCGAGGACCTCCTCCGCGAGGAAGTCGTAGAGGTCGCCGCGTGTGGCGCTCAGCTGGGCGACGAGCGCGCGAGCCTCGGGCGCGTTCTTGTCCTCCAGGCTTGTGCGCACGAGCGTGAGGAGCGCCGCCCAGCCCT
>DASXVS010000077.1 GCA_036504095.1 Armatimonadota bacterium
AACCCTTGGGACCTCATCCAGCCCCAGGATGCGACGAGCCGACATCGAGGTGCCAAACCACGCCGTCGCTGTGAGCGCTTGGGCGTGATAAGCCTGTTATCCCCAGGGTAACTTTTATCCGTTAAGCCCACACCCTTCCACGCGGAGTGTGAGGATCACTAACCCCTGCTTTCGCACCTGCTCGACTAGTCAGTCTCGCAGTCAAGCCCCCTTCTGCGTTTGCACTCAACGGCCGATTTCCAACCGGCCTGAGGGGACCTTGGGACGCCTCCGTTACTCTTTGGGAGGCGACCGCCCCAGTCAAACTACCCGCCTGACACGGTTCCGCAGCCGGATCACGGCTTTGGTTAGTGCCTCCCCCATACAAGGGTGGTGTTCCATTGGTGGATTGCTCCTCCCACCTACTCTCTACATGCATGAGAGAGACACAATGCCAGGGTGTAGTAAAGCTCCATGGGGTCTTTCCGTCCTATGGTGGGTAACCGGCATCTTCACCGGTATTACAATTTCACCGAGTCTCTCGTTGAGACAGCGCTCAAGTCGTTACGCCATTCGTGCAGGTCGGAACTTACCCGACAAGGAATTTCGCTACCTTAGGACCGTTATAGTTACGGCCGCCATTCACCAGGGCTTCGTTTCAAGGCTGCACCTTGCGGTTGACCTCTCCAGTTAACCTTCTGGCATTGGGCAGGCGTCAGCCCCTATACATCGGCTTTCACCTTAGCAGGGACCTGTGTTTTTGGTAAACAGTCGCTCGAGCCATTTCACTGCAACCCCCCAGAGCCTTCGGCGTTACAGCCTACAACTCAAGGGGCGCCCCTTCTCCCGAAGTTACGGGGCTAGATTGCCTAGTTCCTTAACGAGAGTTCTCTCGCGCGCCTTGGTATCCTCTACCCGCCTACCTGTGTCGGTTTGCGGTACGGGCAGTAGCAATCTCCTTAGAGGCTTTTCTGGGCCCCAGTCAATCCCTCTTCCGTCGGCCCGAAGGCCTTCTTTCGTCTAAACAGCCGGCTTTACGTTCGCGGATTTGCCTGCGAACCCACCTACTGCTCGACCCCGGACTACCAACCCCGGGTCGGGATATCCTGAAGCGTCCCCCCATCGTAATAACGACTACTACTGGTGCCGGAATATCAACCGGCTGTCCATCGCCTACGGCAAACGCCCTCGGCTTAGGCCCGACTAAACTCAAGTGGACGAACCTTCCTTAAGAACCCTTAGGCTTTCGGCGGACGGGATTCTCACCCGTCTTTTCGTTACTCATACCCGCATCCTCACTCGAAACACCTCCACCAGGGCTTACGCCCTCGGCTTCGCTGATGTTTCGACGCTCCCCTACCACGCTGGAAGATGGAAGATAGAACGCGGAAAATGGATCCAAGCCGTACTAGAAGGTCTGCCACTGCTTGATAAGCACGTTCAACTGCTTACCAAGTATCGTGTAACCTTCCTGCCACTCCCGGTGGTGGACGTCGTCCAGCCAACCAAGATCGTGCGATGCGTCTATGAACATGCTTGCCTCGCTCACAGACCCTAACGCAGTCACCAGAACACGCTTGAAATCCTTCTCAAACGTCTTCCGGCCGTAGCCCTCCGCTATGTTTGCCGGAACACTCCAGGCAGCGCCTCGCAATTGGTTTACAATCCCGTGGCGACCCTCTTGTGGCCAACTCTCACTCTGGACTTGGATCTCCAGCGCCAGCTTGTAACTGCGTTGGTAGACCTCCAGATCGCGGAAGCCTCGTATCGGCTCTCTGTCTGTCCGATCCATCTTCTGCCCTCTATCTTCCACCCTCCAACATCCGCGGCTTCGGTGTATCGCTTGAGCCCCCTTACATTCTCGGCGCAGGGGAACATCGACCAGTAAGCTGTTACGCACTCTTTAAATGGTGGCTGCTTCTAAGCCAACATCCTGGTTGTCTATGTCCACCCCACATCCTTGTACACTTTGCGATACTTGGGGACCTTAGCCGGCGGTCTGGGCTGTTTCCCTCTCGACAATGAAGCTTAGCCCCCACTGTCTCACTGCGCCTCAACATTTAACGGCATTCGGAGTTTGGTTGGATTCGGTAACCCGGTGGGGCCCCTAGTCCATCCAGTGCTCTACCTCCGTCAAACTTTATAAGACACGCTGCACCTAAATGCATTTCGGGGAGAACCAGCTATCTCCGTGTTCGATTGGCATTTCACCGCTAACCACAGCTCTTCCGAGCATTCTTCAACATACACCGGTTCGGACCTCCAGAACGTGTTACCGTTCCTTCATCCTGGCCATGGCTAGATCACACGGTTTCGGGTCTATTCCACGCGACTGAATCGCCCTGTTCGGACTCGCTTTCGCTGCGGCTTGCACCTTGCCACGTAGAATAACTCGCGGGTTCATTCTGCAAAAGGCACGCCGTCACACCGATATACGGTGCTCCGACTGCTTGTAGGCACACGGTTTCAGGTCTATTTCACTCCCCTCCCGGGGTCCTTTTCACCTTTCCCTCACGGTACTGGTTCACTATCGGTGGCAACACGTATTTAGCCTTAGCGGGTGGTCCCGCCAGATTCCCACAGGGTTTCTCGTGTCCCGTGGTACTCGGGGTATCGCTCCCACTGCAATCGTCTTTCGCCTACGCGCCTATCACGCTCTACGGGACGGATTTCCAACCGTCTTCGACTAGACTCTTACAGATTTGGAACGCCCCACGACCCCGGAGGCCAAACCTCCGGTTTAGGCTCGTGCGGTTTCGCTCGCCACTACTCCCGCAATCACGGTTGTTTTCTTTTCCTCGGCTTACTAAGATGTTTCAGTTCGGCCGGTGCCCTCCTCATGCCCTATGTATTCAGGCAAGGGTGACCACGCTTATTGTGGCCGGGTTTCCCCATTCGGATTCCCACGGATCAAAGCTTGCTTGCAGCTCCCCGTGGCGTTTCGCCGCTGGCCGCGTCCTTCTTCGGCGTGTTGCCCCAAGGCATCCACCATGTGCCCTTAATCGGCTTCTTCTACTAACTTCCCTCATCTGCAGTTTTCAAGGCACAAAACTGGAAGTGAGAAGTTGGAGGTGGGAAGTTGGACCGGAGTCCAGAATCCCTACCCTTGCCTTCTTCTCTTCCAATTCGCGATTATCCGGAAACGATGCCCGGACAACCTATCGGCAAGAACGGAGTATAAACAACCTGCCCCACCCTTGTCAAAATCTTAATGCCAGCATTCAGCATCCGGCATTCAGCATTCAGGACGGAGGTCTCGGTACCAGGAAGCAGCACTTCCCGCATCCAATCCTCTAACATCCCTTTCCAGCATTCAGGTCGAAGGCTTCGCCTGGAGGCGGACCTTTCCGGTCCAACTTCCATCATCTATCCTCCAACCTCCAATTTGGTGGACCCAGATAGATTCGAACTATCGACCTCACCCTTATCAGGGGTGCGCTCTAACCAACTGAGCTACGGGTCCCAACGAAACGATGAACGATGAGTGATGAACGATGAATTCCGAAAATCCATTCTCCATCTTCCACCTTCCATCGTCCAGCTTGGTGGACGCAAGGTGACTCGAACACCCGACCCCCTGCGTGCAAAGCAGGTGCTCTCCCAACTGAGCTATGCGCCCCGCTGCGAAATGATGAATGTCAGAATGATGAATGATGAATGTCCGGACTCCGGACTTCATCGTTCCTGGTTCATCGCTTCCGCCCACATACACACAAAAGGGAGAGGCGCAAGCCTCTCCCGAAGGGTTTCCCCCCGTTCAGTTCCGGCTCGCCTTACCTCAAAATGTGTGCTGGTGAATCCCCATAAGCTTCAATTGGTGCTACATATCCACCTTGAACAACCCAGCAGCGTATCCGGTGAGTGGACACAGGAACGATGAATGATGAGCGATGAATGATGAACTTGGAAATTCATCGTTCATCGTTCCGACTTCATCGTTTCCGTGATCGACCTAAGATCGTCTGTGGCTACCCACAGTGTCCTTAGAAAGGAGGTGATCCAGCCGCAGGTTCCCCTACGGCTACCTTGTTACGACTTCGTCCCCCTTACCGGCCACACCTTCGCACCCTCCCTCCTTGCGGTTGGGCCAAGTGCTTCGGGTGCAACAGACTCAGGTGACGTGACGGGCGGTGTGTACAAGGCCCGGGAACGTATTCACCGCAGTATAGCTGACCTGCGGTTACTAGCGATTCCGACTTCACGGGGTCGAGTTGCAGACCCCGATCCGAACTGA
>DASXVS010000078.1 GCA_036504095.1 Armatimonadota bacterium
CGATGAGCACGAACCCGGCGAGCGCCGTGCCCACGATCGCCCCGAACGTGTTCGCCGTGTAGAGGCGCTGGAACGCCCCGGCGATCCCGCGGCCGCCCTTGGTGAGGAAGCGGGTCAGGGTCGGGAGCGTCGCGCCCATGACCAGGGTCGCGGGGGCGAGCGCAAGGATCGCGAGCACGAAGCGCACGAGCGCCAGCAGGATGGGCGCCTCGGAGAGGGACGGGTAGATGCCGCGGTACAGCTCGCCGATGAGCCGGAAGCTGACCGGCGTCAGCAGCACGACCCCCACGACGATCAGCTCCATCACGCCGTACAGGCGCAGCGGGCGCTTCACGCGGTCCGCGACCCGCCCACCCACGGCGCCACCGATCGCGAGGCCGCCGAAGAAGCCGGTCAGGATCGTGGAGACCGCCTGGCTCGTGTTGCCGAACACCAGCACCAGCTGCCGTGCCCAGACCACCTCGTAGATCAGGCCGGCGGCACCGGACAGGATGAACAGGAGGAGCAGGGCGGGCAGCGGGGTCGTTCGGGCAGTCTGCATTGGACGATCATTCCAGATGCTGGTCACTGGTGGCGGTGCCGGGGGGCCGCTTGGGGGCCGATCCGATGACTTTGGGGTAAGGGAGGACTGGCACACCGGACGCGTAGAGTGAGGGCAATCCGGGGGCGGCCAGTTGGTCATGCCCGGCACACGGTGATGTCGCGCTTTGGTCGCCCGGGATCCCGGGCGTCATCGGAGAAGGAGGGGGTTCCTCATGTCGAGTCCCGCCAATGCACGGAGTCGGCTCGCCGCGCTGATGTTCGCGGCGGTCCTCGTGGCCGGCTTCGCTCCCCTGGCGTCGCCGCCCGGCGTGGCCGCGGTCACGCTGCCCGCACCGACGCTGAAGGCTCCGGCGATCGATGCGTCGGTGGGATCGAACCCGGTGTTCACCTGGACGGCCGTGCCAGGCGCCGCGAAGTACAGGCTCGAGGTGAGCACGAGCGAGGCGTTCAGCTCACAGGTGGGCGGCTTCCCGGTGACGACGCTCAACCTGCGCTACGCACCCCCGGCCGAGCTTCCCGTCGCGACCATGTACTGGCGGGTGGCCGCGCTCGACGCGAGCAACGCCGTCGGGACGTTCGCCTTTGGTCGATTCACCAAGAGCATCGGGGCTGCCCCCACCATCGTCAGCCCCACCGATGGGTCCGAGCTGGTCTTCCCCACGGATCCGCTGCTGTTCCGGTGGACAGCCCTCGCCGGAGCGGCGTCGTACGAGCTGCAAGTGGACGACGCGAACGACTTCGTCGGCGCCACGACCTACTCGACGAAGAACACCTCGTACGTGATCACCGAGCCCAAGACCGTCGACCAGACCTTCTACTGGCGGGTCCGGGGCAACCTGGGGTCTCTCTACTCAGACTGGTCGAGCCCGAACGCCTTCCATTCGACATGGCCGCATGTCCCGACGCTCGTCTACCCGGCCGCCGGGGCCACCGAGGTCACGGACGTCTACTTCGACTGGAACCCGGTTCCCGGCGCGGCGAACTACCAGCTCCAGGTGGGCCTCAACCCCGACTGGCAGAACAACATCACGATCAATGTCACGGTCAAGTCGACGCGCTATGAGCCACCCATCCCGCTGAACAACGGCAACTACTACTGGCGCGTTCGTGCGATCGATGCCGCCGGCTCCGCCAACTTCGGCGCGTGGACGGACAAGGAGAACGTCTCCGGCGACGAGCGGGTCTTCCAGCGGGCCTGGCGGATACCGTCCGATACCGCCTATCTCTCCCACGTCCCGAAGTACGTGTGGCCGCCGGACGGCGGCAGCAGCGCGGACCAGGACAACGCCGACGACACCTGGGAGAACCCGTCCTTCACCTGGACGCCGGTTCGCAACGCGTCCTGGTATCGCCTCCGATTCAGCGAGACCCTCGACCCCGTCACCGGCTTCCTGTCCGGGACCATCCAGGGCTGCCTCACCAACCGGACGACGTGGACGCCCTACACCGCGGGGTCGGGCACGGCGCTCATTGTTCCCGGTTCGTGTGACGTCACGCTGATCACCGGGCACACGTACTACTGGGACGTCGCCGGCCTCGACGATCCCGTGATGAACCCGTCCGCATTCGACCTCTGGGGACCGCCGACCCAGACCTCCAGCGTGCTCGGCATCCGCTCGGGCAACAACTACCCCGGATGCGAGGTCAAGGCGTGTCCGTGGTCCTTCACCTATGAGCCACCCACGGTCCCCTCGCAGGGCACCGTCGCGCCACTCGCACCCACGGACTACCTGACGCCTGACCGCTGCGACCCGCTCGCCGCTTGCGACGTCGCCGTGGCCGATACCCCGGTCTTCACGTGGAACGCCATCCCGGGTGCCACGGGCTACCTCGTCACCGTGTCGCTCGACCCGAACTTCACCAACACCTACCGCAGATACACGACGCCCTACAACCGCCTGGCCCCGCGGGACTCCTGGCGCGACAACCAGGCCAGCCAGGCCTACTACTGGAACGTCACGCCGCTCGGCGGCGCGATCGAGCTGGATCCCACGAACCGCAGCGTCTTCCAGAAGCGGACCGAGGGCGTCCACCGGACGAGCCCCGCGAACGCCGCGGAGGTCGCCAACGACTTCACGATGTCGTGGGAGGACTACCTCAAGACGAACCAGAGCCTGACGCCCGCGATCCCCCAGGAAGCTCGCAAGTACCAGATCCAGACCTCCACGGTGAGTGACTTCGCGAGCACGCTCGAGAGCAGGGTTGTCAACACGCCCTTCTACACACCGTCCGGAGTCACCTATCCCGAGGGCCCCGTGTACTGGCGCGTCCAGGCGGTGGACGGGTCCGAGAACCTCCTGACCGTCAGCCTTGCGGGCGGCGGCTTCGTCACCAAGAAGTCCGGTTCGCCGGTCCAGAAGCAGCCAGCCGACGGTGGCCAGGTGCTCGGCGTGCCGACGCTCCAGTGGAACCCCCAGCCGTACGCCGCCTCCTACGCCGTGCAGATCGACAACGATGCCAACTTCTCATCGCCGATCGCCACGGTGACCACGAAGATGACAGCCTGGACCTACACGGAACCGCTGGCGGTCGGCACCTACTACTGGCGTGTGCGGCGGAACGACGCGGGCGGGCGTGAAGGAGCCTGGTCGGACGCGGCTCCCTCCCATGCCTGGACGTTCGTCCTCAACCCGGCGGCCCCGACCCTCGTCAGCCCCATCAACGGGGCGGCTCCCGCTCCGGCGAACCTGCTGCTGACGTGGTCGTCCGCCCAGGCCTACCCGAAGTACAGCGTGGACCTCAGCACCAGCTCCCAGTTCCTGGGGCAGGTGACGGGCTTCCCGCAGACGACGGTCATGACGTCCTGGGCCCCTATGACGTTGCTCGCCAACGGCACCTACTACTGGCGAGTGCGCGCACTCAATGCCTCGGGCGCCACCGTCGCGACGTCGTCAACACTCCACTTCACCGTTGACTCCTCGCGGCCCAGCGTGACGATCGGCCCTGCGTCGGCGGCATCGATCACGACCGCGTTCACCGCGACCTTCTCGGAGGCCGTGAAGTGGGTGAACAGCACCAACTTCAAGGTCACGATCGCCGGCACCAGCACGGCGGTTGCAGGCACCATCGTCGTCCTCTCCCCGACCCAGGCGAGGTTCACGCCGAGCGCCATCCTTGTGCCCGGTCAGACCTACAACGTCACGCTGAGCTCGTCGATCACCGACACGGGCGGTAACCCGCTCCTGCCGTACTCCGCGAACATCCGGACCTCGACCACCGTCCAGGAGAACTCGCCCGTGGTTCGGGAGGGCTGGGGACGCTGGACCACGGCCTCGGCAAGCGGCGGCTCGATGAAGCTGTCGCGAAAGGTGTCGAGCACGCTGACCTACACGTTCGCAGGCACGTCCGTCGCGCTCGTGGGCTACAGGGGGACCCAGGGTGGGTACGCCTCGGTGTACCTCGACGGAGTCCTCCAGACTGGCAGCCTGTCGTTCTATGCCTCGTCCAGCAAGTACAAGGCGACCCTGTGGTCAAAGGGTGGCCTCGCGGCGGGCCTGCACACGCTGCGCGTCGTGCCGAAGGGCACCAAGCCGGCGGCGTCCAAGGGCACCTGGGTCTACGTCGACGCCTTCATCGTCAACGGGACCACGACGGTCCAGGACAACGGCGTGGGCGTCGTCGATCGGTTCCGGAGGGTCTCGACCGCCTCGGCGTCGGGATCCGCCTACGACCAGACGGACTTCCTTGCCGCGACCGGCAGGTCCGGGCCGGCCCTGAGCTTCCAGTTCAAGGGCACCGCCATCAGCTGGTATGGAACCAAGGGCGCGGCGTCCGGCAAGGCGTACGTCTACATCGACGGGTCCAGGAAGGCGACGATCGACCTCTACCGGTCGGCCACGGCGTACAAGCAGCGGCTCTGGACTTCCGCGCCACTCTCGAACGCCGTCCACACGATCAAGATCGTCGTCGTCGGCTCCAAGCGGTCGACCGCCAAGGGCTACGACGTCTCGTTCGACTCCTTCGCCATCAAGTAGGCCGCTGAGCCGCCGGCGGCGAGCCGCCCGACATCCAGCGCGACCGCCGGCGAGCCCAGGGCCCGCCGGCGGTTCGCCTTGGGCGACTCAGTGGAGGTTGTAGGCCCAGTACACGGCGACGAACCCCATCAGGACGCTCCAGCCGATCAGCGTCCAGCCCCACCACGGGACCTGGCCCCGCCTCGCGACCGCGAGGGCGCCCATCGCCCACACGAACGGGATGGAGTCCAGGAAGTAGCGGTAGCCGAACTGCAGCCACCCGCCGCCGTAGTAGAGCAGCGTGGGGATGAGCACGAGGATCGCGGCCAGCAGCAGCAGCCACGAGCGGCGGTCACGCCACGGCGCGAGGAACGCCAGGAGCAGTCCCGGGCTCGTGAACAGGACGGACATGCCCAGGCCATCGGGCTGCATGTACGGGAACGTGCTCGTGAACGCCGGCAGCTTGAGGAACAGGTAGTTCAGGTTCATGCCCACGTGGGCGAGCGCGAACAGCCCTTTCTGGCGC